>JAYUEZ010000548.1:0-8231 GCA_043738965.1 Gammaproteobacteria bacterium | reverse complement strand
GGCGCTGGGATAAATACGGCCCTGAGCTCCTGCGCTTGACCGATCGCCACGACCGTGCTTTTTGTCTGGGCCCAACCCACGAAGAAATCATTACCGATCTGATCCGGCGCGAAATTAAAAGCTACAAACAGCTGCCGGCCAACTTCTACCAAATTCAAACCAAGTTTCGGGATGAAATTCGACCGCGCTTCGGGATCATGCGGGCGCGTGAATTTCTAATGAAAGATGCGTATTCGTTTCATATCGATCACGCGTCGTTACTTGAAACGTACCAAATCATGTACGACACGTATTCGCGGATTTTTGACCGGATTGGCTTGGCGTACCGCGCGGTGCTCGCTGACACCGGCAATATTGGGGGCTCGGGTTCGCACGAGTTTCATGTGCTCGCCGATTCAGGCGAAGATCAAATCGCGTTCTCGACCAGCGGCAAGTTTGCCGCCAATGTGGAAATGGTTCCGGCGCCATTACCGAAGATAGAGCGCCCCCTCGCGAGCGAAACGCTCACTGTCGTCGCCACGCCGACTCAACATTCAATCGAAGAAGTGAGCCAATTCCTCAAGGTGCCCGCCGAGCGTTGTCTTAAAACCTTGGTCGTGGATGGCGAGAATGGTGGTTTAGTCGCACTGGTGCTGCGCGGCGATCACGAATTGAACGCAGTCAAAGCGCAACATTTGCCCGGCGTACACCAGCCTTTGAAGTTTGCCAAGGCATCAGAGATCACGGCGGCGCTTGGTTGCGGCCCGGGTTCCTTAGGTCCAGTCGAACTCAAGATCCCACTGTATGTCGATCATGCCGCGGCCGTCGTCGCTGACTTCGTGTGCGGCGCGAACGACGAAGGCAAGCATCTGCGCGGGGTGAACTGGGGACGGGATTTAGCGGAGCCGCGGCTCGCCGATTTGCGCAATGTCGTGCCTGGAGATCCGAGCCCGGACGGCAACGGCACGCTTGAAATTAAACGCGGCATCGAAGTCGGGCATATCTTTCAACTCGGCACCAAATACAGTGAAGCGATGAAGGCTACCGTGCTCGATGACAAAGGGGCATTGGTGGCGATGGTGATGGGTTGCTATGGTATTGGCGTTTCCCGCCTTGTCGCTGCCGCCATCGAGCAAAATCATGACGAAAAAGGCATCGTTTTCCCAGCGAGCATTGCTCCGTTTCAAGTCGTGGTGGCGCCGATTCACATGCATAAATCAGAGCGTCTACGTAGCGCCGCCGAAAATTTATATGTCAAATTGCGCGACGCCGGTATCGATTGTTTGTTTTACGACAAAAACGAGCGCCCAGGTGTGATGTTCGCGGATCTCGAATTAATCGGCATTCCATTCCGGCTGGTGATTAGCGACCGCGGCCTCGACGCTGGCACCTTGGAGTACAAAGCGCGCACCGACGAAGAACCGGAAAACATTCCGATCGACGATGCGGTCGCGACCATTCTGCGCAAGCTACCGCGCGTCTAGCGCCGAATATCAAAACTCGCTGACTCAAACGCTGGCACGGCATCAACCAAAACCGTGGTAACGACCGCGCGATCCGGGCCGCGCCACAACCACGCTTCAAAGGCATCGAGCGCGGCGGCGGTCCCGCAAGCCACGGCCTCAACCGCGCCCTCGGGCAAATTGCGCACCCAGCCCACCAGACCCAAGCGGGTGGCTTCGGCGCGCGTGGACGCGCGATAGAACACCCCTTGCACGCGCCCTTTGACGCGAAAGCGGCGCGCGATCCGCGGCCGCTCATCGGTAGTCATGTCTGCGCTATCGCCATGGGTCCGTAAGCCGCGAGACCATGCGTATACTCAGCGCCAAATAGCATCACCAGCCAGGCTAAATAAATCCAGATCAAAAAAATCGGAACCGCCGCGAAGGCGCCATAGATCAATTCCTGCGCCGGGAAGGTGGTGAGATAGAGCCCGAACAAGTGCTTGGTTAGTTCGAACAAAATAGTCGCTAGCAGACCGCCATGCGCGGCGTGGCGAAATTCGACCGCACAGTTGGGAATAAAAGAATAGCTCCAGGTCACGGTTAATAAGGTGAGTACAAAGGGCAGCGTCACCAATAACGGCGGCACGATCGCTTTCAAATGAAGTAGTGCTTCCAAACGTGGCAGCGAATATAAAAAAGAGCTGATAGCGAGCGCGGTGCCGATCGCCAACGGGGCGAGCCCCAACACCACGACAAACAACCACGAACGGCGGAGTTTCGAACGACGGCTCGGCACTTCCCAAATGTCGTTAAAGGTCGCTTCGACCGTCGCCATCGTGCCGATCACCGAGAGCACTAGAAACGCCATGCCGGTCGCCTGCAAGGCCGACGCGTTGTCGATAAACTGCGTGAGGTAGCGCTGAATTTCGACACCACGCGCGGGCACCACGTTCGCGAAAATAAACGCTTCTAGCGTCTGTTGCCACCCGCGAAAAGCGGGAACCAGCGCAAGCGTACTGAACGAAACCGCGAGCAGTGGCACTAACGCAAGCACCGTCGTATAAGACAGGGCGGCAGCGACTTGCGGGCATCGATCGCGGTGGAATTCGCGGCCGACACGCTGCACGAAACCCCACCACGCGCGCCATGACGATGATTGCTTCATCGCAACGCGAATCAGGCTCAAGACAAGCCTAACACTTCGCGTACAAACGGAATGGTCACATGCCGCGCCGCGCTGAGAGACGCCCGGTCCAAGATCGCGACGGCATCGACCAGCGCGTGCATCGAGCGCGGCAACCGACTTAAAAGATAATTCGCGACGCTCGGACTGAGCGTGATGCCGCGACGATTAGCGATCGCGCACAGCGCCGATTGTTTATCCGCGTCGTTCAAATCGATCAGGTGATAGTTAAGACCCGCCGTGAAGCGCGACTTAAGGTCGGGCAGGTAAAAGTCAGTAGTCGCGGGCGCTCGCCGCATTGCCAGTGCCAACCGTCCACCGGCGGCCGCGACTCGGTTATACAGCACAAACATCGCCTCTTCCCACGCCGGAATTTGCACGATGACGTCGCAATCATCGATCGCTAGCACCGCTACCGATTCGAGCCCCTCGAGTAGCGCTGGATCGCCAGCCGCGATCTCGCGTAACGGGAGGTACATCGCCGCCTTTCCGTTGACATGCGCGCGACGCACGGCGGCGTGTAACAAATGGGTCTTGCCGACGCCGGGCTCACCCCATAGTCCGAGACACCAGTGCCCACGATCATCGGCCCAGCTTTCAGCCGCAGCGGCGGCCTCGTGGTTGGCGCCGAGGAAATAATCCGCGAAATCGACCCGCGGCACCTCGAATAACGCCAACGTGAGTTGCTTAGCCGTCTCGGTCATTCCGCGGCGGGCGGCAGCGCCCCCGAGTCGTATAAGCCGCTCCGTTTGTACTCGTCGTGCGAATGCCTGAGCAACACCACGATGGCGGCCGCCACGGGTAGCGCCACCAACACCCCAAAGAACCCAAACAACTCACCGCCGGCCATCACCGAAAAAATGACCGCGACCGGATGCAGACCTATTCGATCGCCCACCAGCCACGGCGACAGCACCATCCCTTCCAATAGTTGACCGACACCAAAGACCGCGGCAGCGGCCACGAAGTGCCACAGATCCTGAAACTGCAGTAACGCCGCTAACCCGGCAAGCGTTAGCCCCACGATGACGCCTAAATACGGGACGAAACTGACCAAGCCCGCGACCGCCCCAATCACGAAAGCGAGATCCAAGCCGACCAACCACAAGCCAGAAACGTAAACCAGTGCGAGCGCGAGCATGACGGTGAGCTGACCGCGCAAGAATTCCGCGAGCACTGCATCAATCTCGGTCGCGAGTTGTGCCACGCTTGGCTCGATCGCGCGCGGTAATAAATTGCGCACGTTGCTGACCAAGATGTCCCAATCCCGGAGTAGATAGAACGTGACGACGGGAATCAGGAAAACGAAACTCACCCAACCGAGCAGCCATTGACCAGAGCGAGAGAGATCCGACAACACATTCCGCGCCATCGCGCCGACTTCCTGCCAATGCGCGACCAGCGCTTGCTTCAACGCGGCAGTGTCGATGGTAAGTGCCAATCCGAAGTGACGCGACAGCCGCGGCAGCAGCCAATTCTGGAGCCAGTCGATGGCGAGCGGAATTTTTCCGACGATGACCACCACCTGCCGCTCGAGTGCTGGAATCAGGATCAATAGGCACACGACGCCGGCCAGAAACATCACCGCAAAAACCACCACCACGCCGAGCACGCGCGACAAGCCCAAGCGCTCGAGTCGATCTACCAGCGGATCACCCAAATAGGCCAGCAGGGCACTGAACAAAAACGGCGTAAGCGCTGGCGCCAATAGATACAACAACCACCCTAGGGCAAGCGTGCCCGCCAGCAGTAGCCATTGTTGTGAATCGGTAAGACGCACCGGCGTTTAATGCCCTACGAGTGTAAAGAGGCTGGGGTGATCGGCCACCGGCTGCAGCACACGACCAAAGGAGATTACTTGGACGAGTGCAGATAGCCCACCACGTGCTTTAATCGCGAAGGTTACTCGCGCGCCTTCCACTTTACGCACGTTCAGCGTCGCGACAGAATCGAGATCGCTTAGATAGTTCAGTGCGCGGCCGTAGTCGTCGGCGGTTTGCACGTCGTCGACGAGCAATTCAACGTCACTGGCGGCGCCCGCGATTTCCGGATGAACAAATTGTTTGGCGGTGCTATCGACTGCGCGATCAATGCCTGCGATCACCATGGGCGCGGCCTGCGCATTCGTGGCTTGCCATTCCTCGCGCTCGAGGTCGATTTGTAGTCGCCAACGCGCACGCCACGTTGAGTCCGGATTCTGCGTAACGAGGCCAATCAAGATCACCGGCGCGCTTTGGCCGGAGCGCGTCGCCGTTAGCCCCTCAAGCAGATCATCTTCAGCCGTGGTCGGTGTCATTAAGGCAGCATTCGTTGAATCAACGACGGGGTGACGGAGTGGGATAGCACGCAGCGCCGCCTGATGTTCCAGTGCCTCAAACAGCGGCTTCTGGGCCACGGTCGGCGTTGCATAACGGCCAGTCGAATCGGTAATTATCAGCCACGCCAAGAGCTCAGGGCGCTGTCGGCCCCACACGGCGAGACCCTGTTGCCGCAGTACTCCGCTGACGGCTGGCAAATCAAAATCAGCGCGTAATTGCAGTCCACCATCCGGTGATTTTTCGTAACCGTAAACTGTGTTGTATTGTTTCGCTCGATTGAGCAAGTCGCGCAGCGCGCCGCTTTGCAGCACTTTACTATTACCGGTCAACTTGACCACGACGACTTCAAGTGCGGCGCTCAAGCCACGCATGAATTCCCTCTCCGAGCTATCAGTCACCGGCACCGTGGCGCGTGCGAGTTCGCCGATAGTAGCGGACTGCGCCGACCCACTCGCAAGCCCAAGCGCGAGCATCAAACTCACCCAGGCGTAACGTAATGCGTTTGCTTTTGACCTTAGCATGCAAAGCACGCTATGCGATGCCGTCGCGCCAAGTCAAGGCGCGAATTGTCGGCACGCCCGACCATTTCTTTACGCACCCTACCTCGCGCTTTACACTGCGCGGGATGACTAAGCCCCCCTCACCTCCCATCAGCTATCGCGATGCCGGTGTTGATATCGACGCGGGCGCGGACCTGGTTGAACGAATTAAACCAGCGGCAAAAGCGACCAATCGACCTGGCGTAATCGGCGGACTGGGCGGCTTTGGCGGGCTGTTTAATTTAGCGGCGGCGAATTATCGCGATCCTATCTTGGTCTCGTCGACCGACGGCGTCGGTACAAAATTAAAACTCGCGATCGAACTCAATCATCACGCTTCAATCGGCATCGATCTGGTCGCGATGTGCGTTAACGACGTGATCGTGCAAGGCGCCGAACCGCTATTTTTTCTCGATTATTTCGCGACCGGTGCGCTCGACGTCGATACCGCGGCCACCGTAATCAACAGTATCGCCGCTGGCTGCGCGCAAGCACATTGCGCGTTGCTGGGCGGCGAAACGGCGGAAATGCCGGATATGTACGCACCGGATCACTACGACTTAGCCGGATTTTGCGTTGGCGCGGTAGAAGCCACGCGCGTGATCGATGGCAGTCGTATCGCGGCGGGTGATGCGATCCTTGCCTTGAGTTCGAGTGGCGTCCATTCCAACGGCTATTCGCTGGTCCGCAAAATCATTGCCCGTCATAACGCGCGCCTTGATGCAGAATTGGACGGCCGCAGTCTTGGCATGGCGCTGATCGCACCGACGCGGATCTATGTGCGTCCCCTGCTCGCCGCGTTTCAGGAATTCGAGATCCGCGGGCTGGCGCATATCACCGGCGGCGGGATCACCGACAATTTGCCGCGCGTGTTACCAGCTTCGGTGCATGCCGTGATTGATCTTAACGCTTGGCGCTTACCGCCAGTGTTCCGCTGGTTGCGCGACGCAGGCCCGATTGAAGAAGCCGAACTCCTGCGAACCTTCAATTGTGGCTTGGGCATGTTGATCGTGGTCGCGCCGAGCGTTGTTTCTGGCGTAACGCGGTTGCTCGCCCAACATGGCGAAACCGTGACCGAAGTCGGTCAGATCGTGGCTGGCACACGCGGCCATGCAGTCGAATATCTCGGACATTTTGACTAGCACTTGCCCGACATGATGACCCAAGCCAGTCGCCGTACGCGTTCAAGGTTCGGCCAATGTTTCCTCAATCGCAGTCAGAAATCCGCGCAGAATTTGCACCTCGCTGCGCTTTAATTCGCTTCGATTGAGAAGCCGCTGTAAACGAATCGGCAGCAATCGCGGGTGCGCCGGATTGAAAAAATCAACCTTGATCATGACTGTCTGTAAGTGGTCGAGTGCGGAGGCAAGCTCGGCGGTGGTCGCTAGCGGCTCGTCGGCTCGCGCAACGAGCGCGGGCGCGACAACGACCGCGTTGCGCAATTCGTAAACGCAGATCTGCACCGCCTGGGCCAAATTGAGCGAACTGAAATGCGCGCTGGTTGGAATGCGGACCATGCGGTGGCAGAGCGCCATTTCGGCATTTGATAACCCGGCTTGTTCGCGGCCGAAGACTAGCGCGCAGTCTGCGTCCGCGGCGCGCGGCGCCAACCACTCCGCCATTTCACGCGGCGCGACAACCGGCCACTCGAGATGCCGCTCGCGCGCGGTCGTTCCGATCACGATGCCGCATGTCGCGATCGCTGACTGCAAGCTGTCATAGCATTTCGCGCGAACCAAAATATCATCAGCCCCCGAGGCGCGAGCGGTCGCCGCGGCCGAGGGAAACTCGCGTGGCTTGACGAGCGCGAGATCGCTCAATCCCATGGCCTTCATCGCGCGTGCGCTGGCGCCGATATTGCCGGGATGCGAGGGTTCCACCAGCACGATTCGCACCCTGGCCAAGGGATCTAGTACGTTCGGATTTTCAGAGGAATTCGCGCTCATCACCGCATTCGCTGTCATATCCGGTAAGATTGCGCCGCATTGTAGACGCGAAAGAACCGCATGCATCCTATGTTGAACATCGCCGTGCGCGCCGCACGGCGCGCTGGCACCCACATATTGCGCAGCATGGCGCGCTTGGACGAGGTCAAAGTCGATACCAAGGGCCGTAAAGACTATGTGTCGAGCGTCGATCGCGACGCCGAGGCCTTGATCATCGACACGCTGCTGAAAGCATATCCCGATCATCAGATCATGGCCGAGGAATCGGGTGAAGCCGGGCACAGCGAGTTTGTGTGGATTATTGATCCGCTCGATGGCACCACGAATTTTTTGCATTCGTTTCCGCAATTCGCGGTGTCGATTGCACTGGCGGTGCGCGGCGAAGTCGAGCAAGCAGTGATTTACGATCCGGTTCGCGATGAGCTGTTCACGGCATCACGCGGGGCTGGGGTGCAGCTCAATAACCGGCGCTTACGCGTCAGTCGCTGCCACGCCCTCGATCACGCGCTGCTGGCTACTGGTTTTCCAATCCGCGACGAACGCCTGATCGATCCTTATCTAAAATCGTTTGCAGTGTTTCTACATCGGGTTGATGGGATCCGCCGCGCCGGCGCCGCTAGTTTGGATCTCGCGTACGTCGCCGCTGGGCGCCTAGACGGCTTCTGGGAATACGGCTTGCAAACCTGGGATGTCGCCGCCGGCGCGTTGATGGTCAAGGAAGCGGGCGGAATGGTGAGCGCGATCGATGCCGGTAGTGATTTCATGCACACTGGCAACATTATCGCGGCGACGCCGAAGATATTTGACGAGATGCGGGCTAT
>JAYUEZ010000547.1:0-3124 GCA_043738965.1 Gammaproteobacteria bacterium | reverse complement strand
CGCCATCTTGCTGGAGTCCGGAGCACCGATCCTTTATCGCCAACCCCGCGTCGGGTTGCATGGCCACGTTTTTGATGTCTACAAATTTCGCTCGATGGTGCACAACGCCGAACGCGATGGCGCAGCGGTGTGGGCTCACCACGGCGACGCGCGAGTGACCAAAGTCGGCGGGGTGATCCGGAAATTTAGGATCGACGAACTCCCGCAACTTTTTAATGTACTGAAAGGCGACATGAGCTTTGTGGGTCCACGGCCCGAGCGTCCGGAGTTTGTCGCCGATTTAGCGCAGGCCATTCCCTACTACGATCTGCGTCATTACGTGAAGCCCGGGATCACGGGCTGGGCGCAAGTGTCGTATCCGTATGGCGCGTCGATTAACGATTCGCGCGAGAAACTGCAATATGACCTGTATTACTTGAAGAATTACAGCGTGTTTCTCGATGTGAATATTCTGCTGCAGACCGTGCAAGTCATTCTGTGGGGTAAGGGCGCGCGGTGATTCACCGCGGCCCACGCCACTGAACCGGATTGCGCTGACCACTTTAAAAGGACCGATCACCATGGACCATATTCTGTATTGGAACTGCGTAGCACTCGAAGTCAACCGTCGCGATCTAAGTGATGCCGCGAACGTTGACCAAGCGACACCGAAAGTACGCGAATTGAAACTAAATTCACGCGCACTAGCCATGGTGCACATGGCGATCTATGAAGCGCATGCAGGAGTGGCCAACAACCCGACGCTGACCCGCCAGTTAGCCACTCCACCCAATCCACCGGCAGGTGCCAGTGCGGCGGCTGCGGTGGCCGCCGCGGCGCATACTTGCTTGAGTGCCCTGTTTCCGCGCCAGAAAGAACACCTGGATAAGGCCTACCTAGGCGCCGGACTTGCTGGAACCGTTGGCCTGGCCGAAGGGCACGTTTTCGGTCTTGCCGTGGCGCGCGTCATTTTGAAAGAACGGGCAACCGATCGCCGTATGAACAGGGCTGCTTATGGTGGACCGAACCGTCGCGGCACCCAGCGGTTGTTAGGTCTTCCGACCGATTATTCACGGGCCCGACAAACGGGCGATAAGTCTCTTCAACATCTATTCGCGATTTTGACTTGACGGCCTGCCGGTCCCCATGAGAACAGCACGAGCGCGCACGTTTGGTTGCCGAATAGCCGACGCATTCTCACATCTTCGTTAGGAGTGAAGTAGCCCGCGAAAGTCGTTCTGCTTATTCCGCGTGCGGGCGCTTTGCGGTTAACATCAACCGCATCTGCCACCGGCTTATCGCGTTTAGGAGATCGATTGATGCATTCCAATCAAGCGCGGGTCATCCTGTGGATTGCGCTATTGTGCTCCGCGATGCCCGGGCACGCCGCCGAGCGCCATACCGAAAATCCGCCTCCGGAATTCACGACCGGCGCTGAATGGTCAAGCTACAACAAGTCGCTCGATGGCCAGCGGTATTCGCCGTTGACGCAGATCAATGCCAGCAACGCGAGTGCGCTTACGGAGGTCTGCCGCGTGCAGGTGGCGGACGGCGGGTCTTTTCAGGCCGGCCTCCTCGTCATTGACGATGTGATGTACGCGACCACCGCAACGGACACGCTGGCCTTGGATCCAGTCACTTGCAAAATACGGTGGCGCCATACCCACCGCCGTGAAGCCGCGGCGGGGCTGCCGGTCAACCGTGGCGTCGCTTACTACGCCGGGCGCCTGTTCCGCGGGACCGACGATGGCCGGGTGATCGCGCTCGATGCGCGTAGCGGGACGCAACTGTGGGCTAACGTTGTTGGCGACCCAGCGCAAGGCGAGTTTGTGTCGGGCGCGCCAATCGTATGGAACGGGCTGGTCATCGTCGGTACGGCGGCCTCGGAGTATGGAGTGCGCGGTCGGGTTATCGCGTATGACGCGATGTTGGGGCGCGAGATCTGGCGCTTCAACACCGTGCCCGCACCGGGTGAACCAAATGCCGATAGTTGGCGCAACACGGTATGGAACGACACTGGCGGCGGCGGTGGCGGTACGTGGTCGCACTTTGCCCTCGACCCGTCCACCGCCGAACTTTTCATTCCGGTCGGCAACCCGATTCCGGACTTCGTGCCAGCGGAACGAATGGGCGACAATCTGTACACGAATTCGGTGCTCGTACTCGACGCGCGAACCGGCAAACTCAAATGGTGGTATCAGCTCGCGCCGAGCGACGGGCTTGATCACGACCTCGCCGCCGCGCCGATCCTATACCGCAACGGCAAAGGCGAGCCGCGGGTCGCCGCAGGCGGCAAGGACGGTTACGTTCACATCGTCGATCGACGCACGCACAAACTGGTGGCGAAAACCGCCGTGACGACGGTCGATGAACCCGTGCCAGTACCCACCCCCGAAGGGATCAAGGCCTGTCCTGGACCTGCCGGTGGCGTGGAATGGAACGGCCCCGCCTTCGACTCAAAGTTGAATCGCCTGTTCGTGGGCTCGTTGGACTATTGCGCGTTATTCATGAGCGAGCCCGGCAAGAAGCCGGTCGTCGGCGGCTACAACATGGGCGGAACCTGGGCCGGTATCGGAACGCCCCAGGGCTGGATCTATGCGCTCGACGCCGATAGCGGTGCGGTCGCCTGGCGCTACCATGCCGATCATCCGGTGCTCGGGGCAGTTACGCCGACTGCGGGGGGCGTCTTGTTCGCTGGCGACAACGGGGGTGCTTTCTTGATCTTCAACAGTGCGTCCGGCGAGATCTTGAAACGCGTGGCAACCGGCGGATCCCTCTCGGGCGGTATGATCACCTACGAACAGCGCGGCCGACAATTCGTTGCAATGACCTCGGGCAACGTCTCGCGCACGCTATTTGGCGCGATAGGTCGACCCAGTATTGTCATCATGGCGCTGCCCGAGGCGATGGTGGCCGCCGCGCGTAACAACACCGCGCCCGATGCTGAACGCGGGCATTCGCTGTATCTCGGATCCTGCGCGGTCTGCCATGGCGCCGACGGCAATGCGTGGAACAAGGTGGAACTGAAGGCCGTGAAACTTAAAATGAATGTCGACCAACTCGTCGAGTTCATCAAGAATCCACGCGAACCGATGCCGCACGTCTTTCCCGCGCCGCTCTCGGCTGAAGATGAGCGCCATATTCG
>JAYUEZ010000546.1:0-8239 GCA_043738965.1 Gammaproteobacteria bacterium | reverse complement strand
GCACTGGCGCAGTCGGTGACGAGACACTAGTCGCCGCTTATCGCGCGCTCTACGCGCAATACCAACCAGCGGATGCAAAGTACCTAACCTTGCATCGTGGCCATGCGCTCTTTCTGCGCCCCGAGGAAGAACCGCTTATTTCCGGGGAGTTCATCCAGAACGCGTCGTTCACCGGATCCGTCGCGACGCTCGCCGACGGCGTGAAGCGCATTCGCGACGCGGGCTATACCGATGTGTCGTTCGTGGTGATGCCGCAGCATCCGGAAGCGGTCGACGATTGGGCCCGCGTGATGGCACGGGTCTGATCGCGCGCCGCACGCAGGAATCGATCGACTAACCGGCGGCTTTTATCATTCGCGACGGCGTGAAAACGAGCACGACTTCATTGCGTTGATTACGTACTTCGTTAAGGGTTTTAACCACCCCTCGATCACCACGCGAGGTCATGCGCGCTTCGATCACTTCAACCCAGACTTCCAAGGTATCGCCAACGAAAACTGGCGCTTTCACTTGCATTTCCCCACCAAGGAACGCAAGACCTGTACCGGACAAGGCGCCGCTCGAAATCACCAACCCTTCTGCTAACGAGAGCGTCAGCGCACCCGGAATGAGCCGGCCCTTGAACCCCATGGCCTCGGCCGCACTCGCGTTCATGAACAACTCTTCATTGAAACCACAGGTGGTCGTGAAGCTCATTAAATCGAATTCGGTCACCGTGCGTCGTTGCGTACACCACCGCTGTCCAACGGGTTGTTGTTCGAATACAAGACCATGACTGATTTCGGCAGGGCGGTTGGCTGACATAATTTCTCCAGACTTAAGGATTAGGAAAGCTTGACCAGTGGTATCACCCGCGCATTCGCAATGAAGCGAAGCCGGCGACGATGTTTGGCCGGTGTGCGCCGATCAGCCCGGACAGGACCCAGGCGTTAGCCGCGCGGATCAAAGGTTCAACATTCACCGAGATGAAGGACAACGGCCACTTCCCGATGAGCGAGAATCCGGTGAAATTTCTGGAGTATTTGCAGCCAATTTTAAACGAGATTGCGGAGCGCTAACAGGCGGAATCCGACAAAGGTCGGGCTTCGCGAAAGCTAAGCCCGAATCGCACTTATAAGCCGGAGCTCCATGCTCCGGCTTATCATTTACTTACGGAATTAATCGTTCGGCAGCATTACGCGGATTTGGAAGCCGCCGCCACCTACCACGAGTGTCGTCATTTCGCCTTTGACGCGTTTGAATCGACCGGTTCCACCGGTAATAGTCTGCGGATACGTGCTACCGGTTGCGCCGGTATTTACGAGTCCCGAAGTATCGAAGGCGCCGACGCCGTCGACGCGAAAATGCCAATCGACATAGGCGAGATCATCGGCCGCAGCCTGTGGTAAATGCCCTGCGGGATTGCCCAACTTCGACACAAAAGTTCCGTTGACGAAAAAAGATCCGATTTTCTTCGAAGCAAAGGCGTCGCAAGTGCCATCAGCGGTGCCTCCCTGAGGAAGGGTTCCCACTGGAAGCATCATTCCCACCGCGGTAACTCGATCGCCTGCTACCAGGTCGGTTACCGTCGCATGCTCTGTACCATTTCCAAAAGTCACACCACCGCGATCAAATCGCGCGTCGACGCCAGCGTTAACGCATACATCAAACGCGCGTGCGCCATGACCGCGATCATCATCATCCGCAAAGCTCATCTGCGCCGCGAGCACGCCCGCAACCGCTACTGCCATCTTGATTGTTTTCATATTTCACCCCTCATAGGTATTAGGTAAGATTTACACGCAGGGGCGTACAAACGAAACAGCCGTTCGCTCAAGCCACCCTGCGCTTAGCCTATGAGTGCCGAGAACTTGGCCGATTGTTCATGCGCGCTTAGGAATTTTTAAGTCGCGCAGGGGATAAAAAATAATCTAAAAGGCGATTGAACCTTTTTCGCAATTGGCGGAATTCACCTTACCTTCCACCAACGCCTATCCGTTGCGAGATTCGATTGTGGGAGCAGCTTTAACCGCGACTATTCGCGGATAAATCCGGTCCCACTATCCAACGAGTGACCGCCAACTAGACGCCTTCAATAAAATTTCATATTGCTCGCCGCGCGCGCCTTCAACCATGTCGAAGGTTCGAAGCGCGGTCCGTACTGCTTCGCCAACCGCTCGCACTCGGCGACAAATTCCTTAGTCCCGACAGTATCAATAAACGATAGCGAACCACCGGTCCACGGCGGAAAGCCCCAACCGAGAATGGAGCCAAGATCGCCATCCGCCGCCTCAGTCAACACACCTTCTTCCATGCAGCGTGCCGTTTCGAGTGCTTGGATGTACAGGAGACGCTTTTGCACTTCGGCGAGATCCGGTTGCGTTTTCGCCAACGGAAAATGCTTGCTCAATTCCGGCCATAGACGCTTCTTGGCATCCGCCGGATAATCGTAGAACCCTTGACCGTAGCGCTTGCCGAGACGCTTTAAGTCTTCCGCCATTTTCTTAATGACCGGCCAGCCCGACGCTTCTTGGTAGCTCGTGCCTAAATCGCGTTTGGTTTGCTGGGTCACGTGATAAACGAGTTCCATCGTGACTTCATCGAGGACTGCGAGTGGGCCAACGGGCAGACCAGCTTGTTTCGCCGCGTTTTCGATCAACGCCGGATTCACCCCTTCCGCGAGTAGGGTCATGCCTTCATTGGTGAAGGTGCCGAAGACACGGCTGGTATAGAACCCGCGACCGTCATTAACAACGATTGGCGTCTTCTTCAATTGCTGCACGTAGTCGAGCGCGCGGGCCAAGGTCGCGGGCGAGGTTTTTTTACCGACGATGATTTCAACCAAGGGCATTTTTTCGGCCGGCGAGAAAAAATGCACGCCGATGAATTGATCCGGTCGAGCCGAGGCTTCCGCCAAGCCCGTAATCGGCAAGGTGGAGGTGTTGCTCGCGAACACGGCGGTTTTCGGCATCACGCCTTCGGTTTTGCGCGTGACGTCGGCCTTGATCGCGCGATCTTCAAACACGGCTTCGATCACCATGTCGCAAAGTGCCAGGTCTTGATAATCCGTCGTCGGTTTAATCCGTCCCAACAGCTCAGCACCTTTGGCCGCGCTGCTGCGCCCGCGCTCGATATCCTTGGCCACCAGTTTCTCGCTGTACTGTTTGCCCTTCTCGGCCTTATCTAGGCTGGTGTCCAATAAGCGCACCTGCATCCCGGCGCGTGCCGAGATATAGGCAATGCCGGCGCCCATCATGCCAGCTCCCAATACGCCGAGCGTGCCGACTTTGCTTTTCTCGATGCCTTCCGGACGGCGCACGAGTTTTTCGGCGGCCACTTTATTGACGAACAAGGTGCGCGTCATGTTCCGCGTCACCGGCGACAACAGTAGGGACGCTAAGTAACGCGATTCGATTTTGAGGCCGGTGTCCATTGGCACCTGGGTGCCTTCGTAGACCGCCGACATGATCGCAATCGGCGCCGGATAATTGTGCTGCGTGCGTTTCGAAACAAGCGCGGTGCCGCCCATGAAAATCTGCGCGGCCCGTGGATCGAGACCGCCAGCGCCGCCCGGTACTTTGAAATTTTTTCCATCCCACGGCTGCCCCGCGGTCCCGCCATCGAGGATCCATTGCCGCGCCGTGGCGATCAATTGGTCCGGGGCGACCACTTTATCGACGATCTTTTTTGCCAGCGCCTCGTGCACGGTGAGGTGCGTTCCTTCGACTATGATTTGCAACGCATCACGCACGCCGATCATCCGCGGCAGACGTTGCGTGCCACCGGCGCCAGGTAATAGTCCAACCAATACTTCCGGCAGTCCGATGCGGGTTTGCGGATTATCCGCGGCCACGCGGTAATTACATGCTAACGCGAGCTCAAGGCCGCCACCGAGCGCAGTTCCATTGATCGCCGCCACCAAGGGCTTGCCGCAGAGTTCCAGCTTTCGATACAGATCATTCAAGGGCCAGGCAAAAGCCATCGCGCTCGCGGCGTCCTTAATCCCCGCCATCGACGCCAACAACCATTTAAGATCGGCGCCGGCCATGAAATCCGCTTTGCTCGACGTAATGACTGCGCCGCGAATGGCGGCGTCGGTCGCGAGGCGCGCCGTGGCCGCCCTGAGTTCTTGCGCGAACTCAGGCGTAATCACATTCATCGGCCGCCCTTGAACATCGATCGTAATCAGCGCGATACCGTCAGCGTCGACTGTTAAGTTAAGTGTTTGGTTCATGCGGTTTCTCTTAGTTCACGCGCTCGATGATGGTGGCCGTGCCCATGCCAGCGCCGATGCACAGGTTGATTAGCGCCGTGCCCGCGCCGCGGCGTTCGAGTTCGTCCAGCACCGTGCCGAAGATCATCGCGCCAGTCGCCCCGAGTGGATGCCCCATCGCAATCGCGCCGCCATTCACATTGATTCGGTCGTGCGCAATGTTCATGTCTTGCATGAAGAGCATGACCACCGACGCAAACGCTTCGTTCAACTCAAAAAGATCGATGTCGCTCGCCTTCATGCCCGCGCGCTTCAACGCTTTGCGCGCCGACGGCGCGGGGCCGGTCAGCATGATGGTGGGTTCGGAACCGATTGAAGCGAAGGCGCGGATCCGGGCGCGAGGTTTAAGGCCAAGCCGTTCACCCATTTCCTTGGAGCCGAGTAACACCGCTGCCGCGCCATCGACGATGCCACTCGAATTGCCGCCGGTGTGCACATGGTTGATCGCTTCCACCTGCGGATAACGTTGGAGCGCAACTGCATCAAAGCCAAATTCGTCGCCCAGCTGCACGAACGCCGCCTTCAAATTCGAGAGTTCTTCCATCGTGGTTTGCGGGCGCATATGTTCATCGCGATCGAGCACCACTTCGCCCAAGATATCGCGCACCGGCACCACCGAATTTTTAAACCAGCCGCTCTTCCACGCGTGGCCGGCGCGGCGCTGACTTTCACACGCATAAGCATCAACATCCTGCCGTGAGAAACCGTGCATGCTCGCGATTAAATCAGCGCCGATGCCCTGCGGTGCAAAGTAGGTCTTATAAGCCACCGCCGGATCGGTCGCCCAGGCGCCACCATCGGAGCCCATCGGCACGCGCGACATCGATTCCACGCCACCGCCGATCGTGAGATCCGACTGCCCCGCCATGATTTGCGCCGCCGCGGTGTTAATCGCTTCCAAACCCGACGCACAAAATCGATTGAGCTGTTTACCGGGCACGGTCTCGGCATAGTCCGCGACCAACGCCGCGACGCGCGGGATCACCGAGCCTTGTTCGCCCACCGGGGAGACGCAGCCGAAGACAATGTCGTCGACCAGCGAGGTATCCAGGTGATTGCGATCACGCAGCGCCCCCAGCATCTGTGCGGATAACTGGATGGGCGTGATTTCGTGTAAGGAGCCGGTGGCTTTACCGCGCCCGCGGGGGCTGCGAACACAGTCGTAAACATAGGCGTCGGCCATGATGGTTCTCCTCAAAGTGGTGCCAGGGGTGGGCCAGCGGAAACCGGACCCGCGTGGCTCGATTATAAGGAGAAATGGGGTCTCGGGTCCTAGTGTGGTATCCCGCAATGAACTTTAATTCAACTTACGAACGTGGAATGGTCGCCTCCTGATCATCTTTATTACGAAGCGGCCAACACTGCGTGTCTCAGCAAGAGGCGTTTCTGTGTAACGGCAAATGCCAAAGCTCCGCGCTCAACCCGCGGCCGCAGTGGCCGATACTCCCGATCATGGCCTTCGTCCACGGACTTCGTTTGCTGCGCTTCTTGCGGTGCCTGCTGATCGCCGGACTGGTCGGACCGAGCTTGCCGGCCGCGGCCGCCCCGCCCGCGGCGCTGCGGCTCGACACTAACACACCGGACGTCGACTGCTGGCCGGCAGTGACAATGGACATCGACCACGGCGACACGCTCGATGCCGAGACGATGCTGGCACGATCGGCCTCGTTCATCGTGCCGGACACGCCGCACGCCAACCTCGGCGTACGGCGGCACGCGGTGTGGTTGCGCGTACCGCTGCAGGTCGGCGCTGAAGACGACGGTCGGTGGGTGCTCGAGATCGACTATGCCTCGCTCGACACTATCGACGTCCATCTCATCAGCGACGGTCGCGTCATTCGCCGCGCGAGATTGGGCGATCATGTCACTTTCAATCAGCGGCCGATGACAGTACGACCGCACGCGTTGCAGCTGCAACTCGAACGTGGTGGCGCGTACGAGCTCTTGCTGCGGGTACAGACCACGAGTTCGATGATCGTGCCGCTGCGATTGGTTAAGCTCGAAGCCTTCCACGCTCGCGAAGCGCGCATCCAGCTGCTCCAGGGCATCGCGGCCGGCATCGGCCTGTGTTTGATGCTTTACGCGCTGACCCACTGGGTGAGCGGCCGCGACCCGATGTTTCTGTATTACGCCATCGTCAGCGCCGGCACCACGATGTTCTTCTTCGCCTACTACGGGCTGGCGCCGCAACACCTGTGGCCAGCCAGCCCCTGGGCCACCGACAACATGGCGCCGTTGGCGATACTCTTGGCGCTGGGCGGCAGCATGTTGTTGATCGAACGCCTGCTGGACGTGCGTTCACTTAATCGCCGCGTCGCCCAGGCCGCCACTGGCGTCGCAGCCGCAGCCTTCGGCAGTGCAGCGCTGTTCTGGTTGGGCCTCATGCCGTACCGCGTCGCCCAGCTCGCCGGAACGGTGCTCGGGCCGATGCCGATGCTGCTGGCGGTGCCGATGGCCTGGATGCGCTGGCGTCAGGGTGATCGCGCAGCGCCCTACTTGTTCGCTGGCTGGGCGGTCTACGCGATCGCGGTCGCCGTGATGGCCTCACTGCTGCGTGGGTGGGTGCCGGTAAACACGTGGACCCAGTACGCCTTCCAGGCCGGGGCGATGTTCGAGATGTTGATGTGGCTGCGCGTCATCGGCGTGCGCAACGACGAGGCGAGAACCATCGCCGAGCGCGTCAGCCGCGAACACGAGGTGATGCAGATCCTCGCTCATACCGACGCGCTGACCGGTCTGGCCAATCGGCGCGGACTGGAAATCGAGCTCGCGTCAGCAGTGGCGCAGCGCCCATCGGACCGACTGCTGGCGGTCTACTTGCTCGACCTTGACGGATTCAAAGCCGTCAACGACCGCCTCGGCCACGACGCCGGCGACGAATTATTGGTGGCAGTCGCCCAACGCCTGCGCAGTTTGTTACGCCACCGCGACATCATCGCGCGTCTCGGCGGTGATGAATTCGTGCTCCTCGGCCGCGATATCGCCAGCGAAGCAGACGCGTGGATCATCGGCCGCAAGGTCGTCGAAGCGTTTGACCAACCGTTCGTCGTGTGCGGTGAGCCCTGTCGCGTCGGTCTGACGATCGGTTTCGCGCTCGCGCCGCTCGACGGCCAGGACGCGGTCGCACTGCTCCGGCACGCCGACGCCGCAATGTACGCCGGCAAGCAGGGTGGCAAAGGCACCGTGCGCCGCGGCTACCCTGCGCCGGTGCTGGCAGTGGCTTAAGGGGTCGCCCGCAACGAAGGCCTAGGCATAGTGACGACCTCTCCTCCACGCTGCGCGGCCGGCTACGCCAAGTAAACCAGAAGCGAACAGCACGAATGAAGCCGGCACCGGCACCTCTGCGACATCGGATCTCACCAGGACCGACAGCCCTGGTACGTCACTCAGCGCCAGCGCCGCGGGCTGCATGCTGCCGAGGGCTGCGGTCGTGATATCTAAAAAGTCGCCCGTTTCGTCGCCAAGGTTCACGCAGTTAGCACCACAAGGGCCCAACCCGTTTTCTCCGAAATCTGAGTTGAGCAAAACGCTAATTTGCGTAGCGACCCCCACGTTGCGAACGGTTACTGTAATCGCATCGCTGCGCGGGTGAGGAACGCCCGGAGTGCCTCCCGCCTCGGTGAGCGCCAAGACTTTGCTGAAAAACAGCGTGCCCTGAGGCAGATTTGGACTCGCGATGGTGAAATCATCGAAGTCCACCGAAGCGCTCTGCGGGTTAGCGGCAGACCCGGGCTCGATCAAGAAACCCGTTACGTTCTGGCAACCGCCGACACAGTTGCCTATCGATTGATTCGCGGAAGTGACGGTCACACCGTTGATAGAGACAGTTAGTTTGTCTTTCGAGTCGTCGATTATGACGGTCGTCGCCGACCCATCCACTGGTATTACCAAGCTAGCAATGAATACCAAGATCGAAGCGCGGAACAGTTTCATGATGGTTCCTCCTTTCACTTACAAACTTCATGACCAGTTGCATAAAACTTTTAT
>JAYUEZ010000545.1:0-3127 GCA_043738965.1 Gammaproteobacteria bacterium | reverse complement strand
TGCCCGGCAAGCATTGCAAGGCTTTGATCAACTCCTGCAGAACGGGGGTGGTCACGCGGCTTAGAACGGGAGCTTGAAACCGGCCGGCAGATTTAGGCCCTGCGCCATCCCTGACATTTTATCCGAGCTCACGCGCTCGACTTTGCGCACCGCGTCGTTAACCGCCGCCGCCACTAAATCTTCCAACATCGTCACGTCATCCTGGAGTAGCTCGGGCGCGATTTTCACCGACTTCACGTCGTGCCGGCCATTCATCGTGACCTTCACCAGGCCAGCGCCAGCCTCTCCCGCCACTTCCATGGCCGCGATCTCGTCCTGTGCGCGTTTCAGCTCTTCCTGCATGCGCTGCGCTTGCTTCATCAAATTTCCGATGGGGCTTTTCATGCTCTGTTCTCCGCTATTGAACGTGCATTTATTTGGTGTTCACGCGCTCGACGGTCGCCCCAAACTCACGTTTCAGCGTTTCGACGTTCGGGTCGTTATCGATCTCACGCTGTGCGATCGCTTGCCGCGCCGCTTCAGCCGCCGATAACTGCTGCGCTGGCGTCGCGACGCCGGGGGTGGCGGCGACACTCAAGCGCACCACCACCGCGCGTTGCATTAATTTGGTTAAGGCCTGCTCCAGGCCCTGGATTTGACGTTCGCTCCGCAAATTCTCGAATTGCGGTGCGATCACCAACTCGAGCAGCCGACCATCGAAACTCCGCAACGCGCAGTTCTTGGCCAATTCGCGAATTAATCCGGTGGTTTCCAGCTGCGTTACGGTCCCGTTCCAATCGAGCGTCGCGTCACCACCGCTGGCTGGTTCGGCGAGCGGAACCGGTGGCGCCGCGGATGGCGCGTTATTAGAAGCGATTTGAGCCACGCGTGGCGCGCGTGTCGTTTGCGGACTCGATGCCGGAGGTTGTGGCGTTGTGCGCGGTGACGGTGCAGAAGCGACTTTCGCCGGCTCATCGGCGCCCAGTGGGCGAAAAGCCAGCATCCGCAGCAAGGCCATTTCAAATCCCACTTCCGGCTCGGGCGCGAGCGGTAAATCGCGGCGCGCGAGCAAGCCCAGTTGATAAAATAACTGGCAATCTTCCGGCGTAATCGCGCTCGCGAGATTGACGATCGCAGCGGATTCATCCACGGTGCCGGCCGCGTCGCCGAGTACTTGCAGCACCGCGATCCGACGCAGCGTCGACAGGATTTCACCGAGGATTTGACCGAAATCGGGCGCGAATTCCGCCATGGCGCGCCCCAGACCGAGCAATGCCTGGCCATCACCCGCGACCAGCGCTTCGATGAGCGGAATGACCTGCTCGGTACCAACAGTCCCGAGCATGGTCGCCGTGTCGTGGGTGGTCAACGCGCCGCCGGTGTAGGCAATCGCCTGATCAAGGAGACTCAAGGCGTCACGCACGCTGCCATCAGCCGCGCGCGCGATCAGGGTCAAGGCCGCGGGCTCGGCGGTAATTTCCTCAGCTATCAAAATCCGGGTGAGTTGCTCGTGCAACTGATCGGCGCTCAAGCGCTTTAAATTAAATTGCAGGCAACGCGACAGAATCGTGATGGGCAGGCGTTTGGGATCCGTCGTCGCAAGTAGAAACTTAACATGCGGCGGTGGTTCTTCGAGCGTCTTCAACAGCGCGTTGAAAGAATGATTCGAAAACATATGGACCTCGTCGATGAGGTACACCTTGAAGCGTCCGCGCGATGGCGCATATTGGACGTTGTCGAGTAACTCGCGCGTCTCATCGACCTTGGTGCGAGATGCTGCGTCAACTTCGATCAAATCAACATAGCGTCCTTCATCGACTTCCACGCAGGCGCTGCATTCACCGCATGGCGTGCTGCTGATGCCGCGCTCGCAGTTGAGCGATTTGGCGAGAATGCGCGCTAACGAAGTCTTGCCCACCCCGCGCGTGCCGGTAAATAAATAGGCGTGATGTAGGCGTTGCGTATCCAAGGCGTTGATCAACGC
Source organism: Gammaproteobacteria bacterium (assembly GCA_043738965.1). Lineage (GTDB taxonomy): Bacteria > Pseudomonadota > Gammaproteobacteria > CAIKBL01. Next base: position 1,164 of record JAYUEZ010000545.1, on the reverse strand, counting down.
GCGCAGAACGTGTCCTTGGCCCAGCACTTCGCTGAAATTTCGTGGCCGCCATTTTCGGGCAAAGACTTGATAGGTCATGGAGCGCTTCAACGTGATCAAGGGCGGCGGCCTTGCCAGCCACACCCCGGCGCCCGCAGTCGCCGCTACCGCTGCTCCCTTCCGGGCCTGACGGGGTTCACAGCCTTACGTCGCGAGGGGACCGGCAGGGCCACCATTGGAGGCGCGCACTGTAGCGTGAAACTGGCAGCAGAGCTACGGGCGGAGAGCGACTCGTGGCGCCCTGCGCAATTCCGCGCAGGGCCTGCATAATCTAGACATGTCCATGCCTCAAATACTCTACGGCACGGCCTGGAAGAAATCCCGGACCGCCGATCTCGTCACCGCTGCGATCAATTTTGGATTCCGCGGCTTTGATACCGCGGGTCAGCCGAAACATTATGATGAAATCGGTGTTGGCGCGGGGATCGCCGCCGCGCTTAGTACGGAACTCACGCGGCAGTCGTTGTATCTTCAGACCAAGTTCACGCCACTCGCGGGACAGGATCCGACACAGGTTCCATATGATCCCGCCGCGCCACTCACCGCGCAGGTGGCGCAATCGTTTGCGTCGTCGTTGCGAAATTTGCAGACGAGTTATGTGGACTGTCTGATTTTGCATTCGCCGCTGCCGAACGCACGCGACATGACCGAAGTCTGGCGCGCCATGGAGGCCGTGGTTCAGCAAGGTGGCGCGCGTCGACTGGGGATCAGCAATTGTTCGCGCTTAGTAGAGCTTGAGCGTCTTTATCGATTTGCCGAGATAAAACCGAGCGTGGTGCAGAATCGCTTCCATGCCAAGACCGGTTACGACCACGCGCTGCGGGCATTTTGTCGACAGCATCAAATCAGTTATCAAAGCTTTTGGACGCTCACTGGAAACCGCGAGCTACTGGCGCACGCCAAGCTGCGCGCTTGCGCCGTAAAGTACGGCCGGACCGCCCCACAAATTTTGTTTCGTTATCTGACGCAATCCGACGTTACGCCACTAACTGGCACGACCAACGCCATGCATATGCGTGAAGATCTGGCGATCTTCGAGTTTACGCTCACACCGTTTGAGTGCGGGGCGATCACTAAACTGTGCGCGGGCGCGTAACTGCTTACACCAGATGGCTTCTACTTAAA
>JAYUEZ010000544.1:0-3140 GCA_043738965.1 Gammaproteobacteria bacterium | reverse complement strand
GTGCGGTTTGACATTCTGTTTCACTGACGAGGACCTGGCGCTGAATGGATGAAGCGCGGCATTCTAGTGGCTCCACGACCTATTCGCCCGACCTTGGTTTTCGGCGTTGTGTTGGGAAAGAACGGGTCACGCGTGGTCGGCCTTCTCTAGGGGCGCCATTTCGTGGGATGACGGATAACGTGGCGGAAAATGAATTCCTAACGGCGGCCATCTTGGAAGGCTTCCACATCTATCCAGTGTCGACGCGGGTTAACTCGCCAAAGAATGACGATGCGGAATGCGCGGCGGTGACGCGGTAATCATTCCACCTTATCCTTCGCCCTCGCCGCCGACGTGGTTTGCCACTGCATATTGCTCGGGCGATCTGCGCTGCCGTGTTTCAACGCCTGCACGTGATCGATTACATAGCCCGGCCAGGCACCTGAGCTCTTGCCGGTCGCGGGGCAAAGGTTCGATCGCTTGAATTCATGTTTCACTTCCAGGCTGCGATGGCTGCACGCGTAGCAACTTGAATGTCTCAAATGATGCGTATTCGAATGGCACGCTATCGATGGCAACTATACAGGCCGACCGGGCGAATGCTGGAACTCGCAAGGTCGACTGATAACGCATAGCCGGCGAGTGATTGATGCGTGAGTTTCGACCTTCGACCCGCTGCGGACTCTTGTGTCGAAGATTCGATTTCCTAAACAGCGGTCGCTCAACACGCCGATGAGCGGCGCCGGAGTGCGCGGTATGGAGGTGTCCGCGCGAACGGTTAGGTGATACCGCAACGCAAGGTTGTACTTACCATTTCGCTTCTATGGCGCGGTCAAAATTGTGTTGAGCTTCGAACATCTGAACGAATTTTGAATTGAAATAGGGTCGAAATATCGGCCAGCTGCTTCGATAGTAAGGGAGCAAAAAGGGCCCAGCACCGCCGAAATCTTGTGCGTCCTCTTCGAGGATACCTGCACGGATTTCCCTTACCAATTGGTCTTGGAGATTGGTCATTGAGATCAAATACAGATCAATGGCCATTCGCGCGTCGGCCCCCACTTCAGCGCGGACAGCTCCCCGCAAAACATTTTGGAATTCGCTTCGAAACACCGGGTCGGTGCCGAAAGTGGCATTTAGGAGATTCAGGTCGCTATTGGGCGTTCGTGACGCTTCGGCGCGCGCAAGCCGGTTTGCGATATCAACCTGCCGCGCTAGATAAACCACAGACACCACCACGCCGATTACACTGACAATCTGTGCGATCACTCCTACCATCATCCAGTTCATTAGCGATCTCTCTTGTCGACATAACCAGCGGAGAGTACAGAGAACACGAGCGCTGCTAATCCAAGTAGGCGTTTAACCACCTCAAAAAAAATAGCGGCTTAAAATTCTACGACAACGTGGTACTGGTTACGGGATAGTTACAGACCCTCTGCGGCCTCTTAGGAGCAGATTTCAATATTCTCCATAGCAGACACCCACAAATTCGGTAAATCTCCGTAAGCGGATTTTTGTGTCTACTAAGCGTGAGTTCATGTGACGCGACGGCGCACAAACCCGCATCCGGCAAGTCCACTGCCGAATAGTAATAAGCTGGCAGGGAGGGGCACTGCCGCGGCGGCGTAATCGTGTCCAGACTCGGCACTGATTGTCGCGCCGACGATGGGCTGATGGTTGGCGTCCAGCACCACGGCGGAATCGATTTGAATCGTGTGCGATACGTCGACGCTAGCCGAGCCGTTCACCGTTTGTTCGGGGCGAAAGAATACGCCGCCAAGATCGATCACTAAATCCGCATTAAGATTCACTATTCCGGAGGCTGGGATCGGAATAATCGCAATACCCGTTCCAAATGACGTAAAGCAATTCGCTGGAGTGATACCGCCGCACGAACCGTTGATCGTAAGAAAGAAGCCACCGGTCCCGCTGTGACTATGACCTTGGTTATCGATTGAGGTATTGCTACCGGTCGCCCCGACCCTAAATTCAACGAATTTGCCGGCACTGAAGGTCAGTGTATCCAGCAGCCGCGCCTCAGCCTTGGTTTCGAACACGACTTGGTTCCAATTAGGGTCCCAGGTGAAGTTGTTGAAGCTCAGGCCGGCCTTTGCCCGAAGAGTTCCAAAATCTGAACCCGCCTGTGCTAATAGTCCAAATTCAAGATTTAGTGGGCTTGATACGACAGTCCCTGTGCCGGGCGAACTTCGTTCAGAGATGGTTTGCGTGGTGCCGCTTGTGCTCGAGCAAACACCGCTCGTTCCCTCGATGCAAGTGAGGGTCGCCTCACCAACGAGTAGAGTGACTCCTTCTACGGTCGGTGCTAAGGTTGCCAGGCCTACCGCAGACAATAAAATTGCTACCAGCGTAGAAATTGGTCGATGCCAGTTGAAATGCGACAAAAACGCGATGCGTTGCTTCGCAATTTCTAGCCGTGCATTCATAAATTAACTCTCATTGGTTTTTCTTTAAAGTTGCTCTAGCCAGCCCGAAGTATAGAGGATGCAACCGAGTTTTCTAGTACGGAAAAATCCGACATGAGGGATCGTAGAGCTCTTATCGCGAAAGGCCGACGACTGGTCGGACCTGGATAGACGCACCCCTCGTTCGACGAAGTTTCGCGCGGTGACCGCTTAGGAACAAGGCAAGCTAGCGCTCTCGACCCGATCCAGATCCACACAGGCGGCTCTCAATTTCTTCGTAAGCAGACACTCGCGCGAATATCCTGTCGGCAATAACCGAAACAGTTCAATTATCGTTCGTGCACGGGATAGTGATGGTGTTTATGCAAGGCGACGACGCACAAGCCCGAGTCCGCCGAGCGCGGGGCCGAGTAGCCAAAGACTAGCCGGGAGTGGAACAGCGCTCGGGATCCCAACAAAATGATACGTGGCAGCGAATTCTGGGGGCAGAATGAACTGCGGGTCCACAAATGCGTGACCGGCACCGCCATCCAAATGTTCGCGGGGATCACCAGGTACGATCGCGAAATCTGACGCAGCGGCGACGGCCGTCATTTTCATCGTATAGGTCTGATTGGCGAAAAAAGGCAGTGTCTGATCGAAATGAAAGGATTGTGAATCACCGAATTGCACTCGCGCTGAGCCAAGGACATCCGTGTCTAAAACAAGCGCAACGCTCGCACCTCCAGCGCCAGCGCT
>JAYUEZ010000543.1:0-3147 GCA_043738965.1 Gammaproteobacteria bacterium | reverse complement strand
CTTTGATCGCCAAGCTCCAGTCTGAACATGCGTATTCAGACTACTTCCCGGTGTGTGCGCTCCAGGGCACCAATATGCTGGCGCTACTCGAGTTGCTCGCGGCGCGCGCCCCACAGCGGTCACCTTTGTTTGCGGCAGACGACGTTACCGATCGACCGGAACGCTTTATGGTCGCGGAACTTATCCGCGAGAAGATCGCACGCCAACTTGGCGACGAATTACCCTATGCCACGCATGTGGTCATCGATACGTTCGTGACGCGTGGTGACGTGGTGCATATCGACGCCACGATTTGGGTCGAAAAGCCGGGGCAAAAAGCGATTGTGATCGGTCGCCAAGGCCAACGGATCAAACAGATTGGCAGCAGCGCGCGGCTTGATATCGAAAAAATGCTCGAGCAACGCGTCTATCTGAAGACTTGGGTAAAAGTGCGCGGCAAGTGGACTGAAGATCCAGCCGCCTTGGAAATTTTTGAGACGCCAGAGTAGGGTCGCGTGGCCAGTCGCGAATTAACCGACACGGGCTACGTGCTCCATCGGCGGCGCTTTCGTGAAAATAGCGCGATTATCGAAGTGCTGACGGCGCAGCATGGTCTGCTGGGGTTGGTCGTGCGCGGGAAGGAACGCGCGGGCGGCGCGCCCAGCGAGTTTCGCGCGTTACATTTAGTGTGGGCAGGCAAGTCTGAGTTGCCCTCGCTGGTGCGCGCCGAGCCCTTGGAACGCGCGCTTAGTTTGACCGGCGAGCGCTTATTCAGCGGCTTGTACCTCAATGAATTGGTCTATCGTTTTATCCGCCGCGGGGATGCCAATCCCAGCCTATTCGCCGCGTATCAGGCCGCGCTTGGCGCGCTGGTAGATCATTCCGTCGAAATGACGCTGCGAAAATTCGAACTCACCTTGTTAGCCTGTGCGGGTTATGCCCTGCAACTGAACGCCGCCGCAGACACGGGATTGGCGCTGAACGATGCGACTAAATACTACTATTTGCCGGAGCACGGCGCGGTGTCTAGCGCGCCAAGTCAACCATCTTGCGCGGTCGACGGCCGGACCTTGAAAGCACTCGCCGGCACAGCGGATTGGGAACCGGAGGTCGCGCGACAGGCTAAGGCCCTAATGCGCTTCGTGATCCATCATCACCTCGGCGGACGCCAGCTCGCGACTCGCGAGCTGTTTAAGTTCTCGAGTCCCGGCAGCATTTAAAGACCTGTGATCGCGCGCGGCAGGTTCACGCGTTCTACTGGGAGCGTTGTTTTCCGGCTAAACTACGCCTCTTATCATCACCCGTGCCGAGCATTCGTGACGTTCCCTTCCAGCATTCAGTTAGGCGTAAACGTCGATCACATCGCAACGGTTCGCCAACAACGGCGCGGCCGTTTCCCGGATCCGGTCTACGCCGCGCTCGTTGCCGAGCAAGCGGGAGCGGAGGGCATCACGGCCCACCTACGCGAGGATCGTCGCCATATTCAGGAGCGCGACATCGGGCTGCTCAAGGACACACTCCAAACTCGGTTAAATCTTGAGATGGCGGCAACCCGGCAAATGGTGGATATCGCGCTCCGAATACAACCGGCGCATTGTTGTCTAGTGCCGGAACGGCGTGAAGAGCTGACGACCGAAGGCGGTTTGGAGGCGGCGGGTCAGGCGACAACACTCCGCTCGGTTTGCAACGAATTGACCGCGGCGGGGATCGTAGTCTCTCTATTCATCGATCCCGAGCCCAGCCAAATCGATGCGGCGAAAACTATTGGCGCGCCCTGCATTGAATTGCATACGGGAGTGTATGCGGATAGCGCGGACGCCGCCGCGCGGCGACGAGAACGCGCGCGACTCGCGCACGCCGCACAGTATGCGCACGCGCTCGGCCTGCAGGTGAACGCTGGGCATGGCCTGACGCTCGATAACGTTCAACCAATTGCACGAATGCCAGAAATCGTCGAACTCAATATCGGTTACTCGATTGTCGCCCGCGCGCTATTTGTGGGGTTCTCAACGGCGGTAGCCGAAATGAAGCAAGCGTTAGTGGCGGCTCGCGCATGATTACCGGACTCGGCATCGATATCGTGCAAGTCGAGCGAGTCGCCACGGTCTATCGGCGGTTTGGGCGCAAATTCGCGCGCCGTGTGCTCGCCGTCGATGAACTTGCCGCCTTCGATCGCACCTCGGCGCCGGTGCGATTTTTGGCCATGCGTTTCGCTGCCAAGGAAGCCGTATCTAAAGCGCTTGGCACCGGCTTTCGTCAGGGTGTTGCCCTGCGCCTAATCGAAGTCGTGCACAACGCGGCGGGCAAACCCTCACTGCGGCTGCACGGTGAAGTCGCCAAACTTGCGGTACTCCAGCAGGTCACGGCAACACATGTCAGCCTGACCGACGAACGCGACTATGCCGCCGCGGTCGTCGTCTTCGAATCTTTAAATTGAATTCCGATGTCTGAGTTAAGTACCGCGATTAAAAAGCGGCGTACCTTCGCCATCGTCTCGCATCCAGATGCGGGCAAGACCACTGTCACCGAGAAACTCTTGTTATTTGGCGGCGCGATCAATGCCGCCGGCACGGTAAAGGCGCGGAAGAGCGCGCGCTTCGCGACTTCGGATTGGATGGAAATAGAACGTCAACGTGGCATCTCGGTGACGTCCTCGGTGATGCAGTTTGACTATCACCATTACGTGATCAATCTGCTGGATACTCCAGGTCACGAGGATTTTTCGGAAGACACCTATCGCGTCCTCACGGCGGTCGATTCCGTGTTGATGGTGATCGATGCCGCGAAAGGCGTCGAAGAGCGCACCATCAAGCTATTGGACGTTTGTCGGTTACGCAAAACGCCAATCGTCACTTTCATCAACAAGCTTGATCGCTACAGTCGACCACCGCTGGATCTAATCGACGAAGTGGAGAGCGTGTTAAAAATCAAATGCGCCCCAGTCACGTGGCCGATTGGTTCCGGTCAGCAATTTGCTGGCGTCTATCATTTTGACCACGGGTATTTGGTTGAATATCAGCGCGAAGTCGACGCAAATGCCGCGGCGCTTGAATCCGTGACCCTGGCCTTGGATTCTCCACAAGCGAACGTCGTATTTGGCGAGCAACTGAATGAACTACGTGACGAAATCTCGTTGGTCGACGGCGCTGGGACCCGTTTTAATCACGA
>JAYUEZ010000542.1:0-3159 GCA_043738965.1 Gammaproteobacteria bacterium | reverse complement strand
GAGAATTTCTCGGCGTAGTAATTCGGCTCGAGTGGACTCTGTGCGGCATTTGCCAAAGCGGCACTGGCGAAAGTTGCTGCAATAATTAAAACTTTGATGACGTTACGGGCTTTCATTGTGATGCTCCTTAGTAAGTTGAGTAATGGTGAGTACGCAATGCGTTCAAGTCTTTCGCGGCGTACTCGTCGTGCGAAAATTTGGACCGAGAAACCAAATCGTGTTTCTTAGCATTGGCTTGGTTTCACGGAGTGACATGCATACAAATCAGCAATTCAGTCGGTCGCGCAAAACGTACCTATTTTTTGATCCGCGGGTCATCGGCCGGATTGACATATTTGAAGTCAACCGGTCCCATACCATGCAGTAGGATGATCACTTCATCGTTGTCCGTGTACGCGAAATGGTTGACGCCCGTTGGTGTGATCGAGAAGCTACCCGGTGGCAAGGCTTTGCCGCTTTTGGTATCGAGCTTGTCCGCCATCCCCATGAAAAAGGTCCCGCGCAGGACCGTGACGTATTCATCCTTGGGATGAGAATGGGCGGGAATCCCATAGTGAGCTGGGAATTTGAGTCGCACGGTATACAAGCCTTCTGCACCCGGATTGCCACTCAATACGGCGATCTTCGCGCCGGCCGGCAGCATTGGTGGCGCATCGCCCCACTTGACCTCGTCCAGGGTTTGCATCACGTGTTCGCCGGCGCATGCCGTTAGCGACAATCCAACGGCCAGTGAAAATAGACAGGTAGCGAGTGTATTTTTAATGGGTCGAAACATATTACCTACTGGACTTGGATTGATGAGGTTAGGTACTTTCATGGCGATCTCCTTTGGAGGGTTGATTTAAATGAACGAGAAACGACCGGCTAACAGTCGTCGCTCGCGAGTTTTTTTGGCCTTCACGCTAAGATCCATCAGCTGGCACGGCATACATGGCAAAGGTTTGTGAAACGATCTTACCGTTGCCTACGACGAAAGTATCGGTGCCCATGGGGATATCGGCGCCTACGCTCCACGTGATGTAGGCTATGTCTCCGGCGACTTGCAGGCTCCTTAGTGAGAAACGATCAATGGCGCCCGCGGGTAAGGAATTGATAAAGTTGCTAAAGAATCCATGAATTTCTTGCTTCCCCTGATAGATCTTGGCTTCGCTGTAGAATCGGGCATTTTCGTCATAGTCATTCACAATGGCGGCAACGCCCTTCTGCTCTAGGAAGGCTTGGAGATGGTTGCGAACAACGGTTTCGGTGATAGATGATTGAGTGTTCATGACAGATTTCCTAGATGATTGTGAGCTTGCCTCAGCGTTTGACAACCACGACCTGTTGATACGTCCTTGGCACGATCAGCCCAGGTTGCGTGTTGCTTCGCTTTGATGGCAGCGAAGTCGGTCGGTGTCTTGGCCAGCGGGCGGGCGACCGCGTGGGTATCGATTGCATGCATAGTAATCTCCTTGGTTGGCTGATCGCCTCGATTGGCGAATACTACGAAGTCTACGGATCGCATTTTTTCTGCGCTCGTCTGTGAGTCGCCGGAAATTGATCACGCGTCCACGAATGACGCAGCACCTCTTGCGTCCCATGCCGGAAATCCGGCAAACTTGATCGAGAGTCCAGAGTGAGTAACTCCTATAATTGATACTATGTTGGCGAAAACGGTCGATCGAGCTAAGACCGAACCCGGGAACCCGAGCGCCGTGAGGGCTCGCCATGAGCCATGACATACTCTCCGACCTGTTGCGCAGTGTGCGCTTGCGCGGCGTGCTCTTTTACTACGTGAGCGGAAGTCGGAACTGGGCGGCAGAAGCGCCGGCATCGCGCGATATCGCAGCTGCGGTGATGCCGGATTCAGAGCACGTAATGGAATATCACCTCGTCTGCCGGGGTAGCTGCTGGGGCGGGATCGTGGGCGAAGCGCCGGTGCGCCTGGAAACCGGCGACGTCGTTTTGTTTCCGCATGGCGACCCGCACGTGGTGTCGAGCGCGCCGGGGATGCGTGCCCCCGTTGACGTGCCGAGCTACTTCCAAAGCAAAGCGGAGCAGCTACCCTTCTCACTGCATTTGGATATCGTCGAAGGTCTCCAGCCGGTCGCTTCCGATGATGGCGACGAAGTCACGCTGGTATGTGGCTTCCTGGGCTGCGATGTGCGGCCCTTTAATCCCCTGATCGCAACACTGCCGCGGCTGTTGCATCTGAGGTCCGCCGAAAACCACGGCTGGACGGCGGAGTTCATGCGTCAAGCAGTGGGCGAATCGCGGAACAAGCGACCGGGCGGCGAAGTGATGCTTGAGCGAATGAGCGAGATGATGTTCGTCGATGCCGTACGTCGCTACATCGACACGCTGCCCGAGGAAAGCCGGGGCTGGCTCGCGGGTTTGCGCGACCGCTTCGTCGGCCGCGCGCTGGCACTCATGCATGATGCGCCGGCCACCGAGTGGACGGTGGACGAGCTCGGTCGACGAGTGGGGTTGTCGCGTTCAGCGCTGCACGAGCGCTTCGCCGAAATGATCGGACAGCCCCCGATGCAGTACCTAACAAACTGGCGCATGCAGGTGGCCGCGACGCTTCTGCGCGACAGCAATGCAACCGTTACCTCGGTGGCGCAGGACGTCGGCTACCATTCGGAAGCAGCGTTCGCCCGCGCGTTCAAGCGACTGGTAGGTAGTCCCCCCGCTGCCTGGCGGCGGGCATCGAGCTTGTCTCGATAGGCCCGCGCCGCGGTTAGTTCGGGCGCCATGCAGCCCAATGAACGCATTCGCGCGAATCAATGCTGGATAGGCGAAGGCAAATCCGCTCAGTCGTAAGCGAACGTTGCGCGAATTGGCGTAGAGGCGTTTCACCGTAGGCTCGATTGTAGATTGGCACTACTAAAATCGATCTGAATGACAGCTTTCGGGTAGCCAGTTTGGACTTTCGAATTTCGGCTCATGGCCGGCTCCTGCAGTTCGGGCCGCTAAGGCCACCGTCCGGTTTCGCGACGATACCGCTGTACGTGCTACTGCACGACGCGCATCACGCGAAAGCCTAAATTGCTCGCACGCAACCCGCCCATAAGCCCGTAACGATAACCCGTACGCACCCAAGCAGGAAAAATGTTCCAACTGCCGCCGCGGCTCACCCGCTTCATGCACGTATCCGCGGTTACGGCGCTGCCGTCGGTC
>JAYUEZ010000541.1:0-3162 GCA_043738965.1 Gammaproteobacteria bacterium | reverse complement strand
TCACTGAGCCGGCGCCGGTGGTAGCGGCGAAAATCGATACCGGTACCCTGGCCTTGACCGAGCGATGAGCTGACATTCGCGCCGCGAATTGACGAACGCCGATCCGCTCTACGATGCGTGACTTTGTCAAAATCTTTACCGTGATCGCACTTCTCGGGGTTAGCGGATATCTCGCCTACCTGTGGCTCGGACATCAGCAGCCACAGACCGCAACTTCGCGCGAGGTGACACAGGCGGTAACGCCAGAGCAAGCCCCGACCGTCGCGAACCCAGACGGCGAAGCGCCCACTGCAAACCCGGCGTCTGAGGCCGAATCGGCGCTCGAGCCAGGGCCATTGGAGCCATCCGAACCAACTCCACCCACCGAACCGTTGCCGCCGCTCGATGGCAGCGACGAAGCAATTTCCGCCGCGATAGTGGCGGCGGCGGGAGCCACCGGCGTCGCGCAGTTCGTCGAACTCGAGCATGTCATTCGCAAACTCGTGGTGACGATCGACAATTTGCCGGGCGGGAAAGTGGCCGTGCGCAATCGGCTCGTAAAACCCATTGCCGGCGCTTTCGCGACCACCACCGAAGCTGAGGCGTCACTGCTCGATGTGGCAAATTACGTGCGCTATCACGCGTTCGTCGAATTTGTCACGCGAATTGAGCCGGCCCGCGCCGTGCAGATTTATCGCCAGTTCTATCCGTTATTTCAGCAGGCTTATACCGAACTGGGTTATCCGGATAAACGCTTTAACACGCGCCTGGTCGCGGTGCTCGACCATTTATTAGCCGCGGACGACCCGGTAGTGTCGATTAAGCTTGAGCAGCCGAAGGTACTCCATGTTTACGCCGATCCGGCGCTCGAAAGCTTGTCGCCCGGTCGGAAAGTGTTGCTCCGGGTTGGACCGGATAACGCGCGAGCGCTGAAGACCTGGCTAGGAAAAATTCGAATGGCGCTCATGAACAACTCAACCAGTGGTTCGGCGCATCAAAACTAATTCTTGAGGGTATATTTCGATGAATTTATTCACTAGAATAAATTCATCGTCAAATCGCCAGGACTAACGGCGCATGCCGCAAACACTCAACACGCCAGATCGATCGCGGGTATTAACCCACGCGGTGGCCGAAGCCGCGCGTCGTTTGGCGCTTAAGGCGTCGGATTTAAAGGAAATTATCGGCACCAGTCAACCCACCGTCTCACGCCTGATGCGTGACCGGTACGCCCTGCCCGAGCTCGGCAAGACCTGGGAACTCGGCGCGCACCTGGTGCGGCTTTATCGCTCGTTGTCGTCGATGGTGGGCGGCGACGATGCACTAGCGCGTGTTTGGTTAGGGTCGGCTAACCGCGATTTTGATAATCGCGCACCCCTCGAAATCATCAAACGGGTCGATGGGCTGATCCATGTCTGCGAATACCTGGACGCCTACCGCGCTCGCGTCTGAGACGCGAGCCTGGCAGGGGTGTGGTTGGCGCGCCGTGGAGGCGCAGCACCAAATCGCGACCATGGCGCTGGTACAGGGCCGGCTGGCCGACCAGGCATTATTGGAAGAAATTTTAGATGCCGCCAAACCACCAGCCCCGAAGGCGGCAGCGGGGCTCCACTGGTTGCTGGCGACGCCGTTCCGTTATCCGCCGCCGACCAGTGGCTCGCGCTTTCGAAGGCGCTTCGATCCCGGCGTGTTCTATGGTGCGGAGGAGCGCGAAACGGCCTGCGCCGAAGCCGGTTATTGGCGCCTACAATTTTGGCTCGCAAGCGCGGGATTGGCGATGCGCCAAGCCTCACTGGTATTGACCGTATTTGAATTTCACGCAGCCACGGCGTCTGCAATCGATCTCAGTGCGCCGCCCTTCGACGTTGAACGCGCGCGATGGACGAGCGGCGACTCCTACGTCCACACCCAAGCACTCGCCGCTACGGCGCGCACCGCCGAAATCGAAATTATTCGCTACGAATCAGCGCGCCGCGACGGCGGGATTTGTTTGGCGCTACTAACGCCGCGTGTATTTAACCTAAGCGACGCGTATCGCAATCAGCAACAAACGTGGAGTTTATTGCTGGTGCCACCCGATCGCGTGGTGTGGCAGCGACATCTCGATCGCGAAACCTGGTCGTTTCGCTTTTAGATAGGCGCTCGCCAATCAAGATAAATCCCGCGCGAATTCTTTCAAGCTCGCAAGATCGACATGCTCCAGGGCGCCGGCATGCGTGCCCAACAAAAAAACGCGCGGCGCGGCGCCGGCTTCATACGCTTCCTGCCAGCGCGGCGCGCATAAGCACCAGCGATCGCCTGGTCGTAATCCAGGAAAGCCGAATTCGGGGCGCGGGGTCGAGAGATCGTTACCGGCGGCGCGCGAGAAGGACAGGAATTCCACGGTGAGTTCCACACACACCGTGTGACTGCCGATATCCTCCTCACATGTGCGACAGGAGCCGTCGCGATAAAAGCCGGTGATGGGATCAAGTGCGCAAGGCACTAACGGTTCACCCAAGACATTTAGTTCTGGATGTTCTTGCTGTTCAGTCATATCGCGCGATTCCTCGTTGCCTTCAATTTGCTCGGTAGTGGCGGGCGCTCGAGCAACGCGCAGGTCTTGGCCATTCGCCGCGAGCGCGGACTTTCCACCGCGGCCCGGGGACTGTCAAGCAATGCACACGCGCCGATCGCGGATGGCCATCGACAATTGCCGGGCGAGCCTTGAGAATCACGCGCGCCACGGACTTTAGAAACGCCAGCGGGATCGGAAACCATGCTACGTCGTGAACTATTGAAATTCATCTTGGCGCTCGCCACGAGCGCCGTGGAGCGCACGGCAAACGCGGATTCACAGCACCCCGCAACAGTGGGCGCTACAGCTCATTTCGACTACGCCTGGCTTAAAGGCTACGCGCATACACTCGCCACGCAACCCTACGTCGCGGCGTCAACCACGTTACCGCCGTCACTGGCCGCGCTCGATTATAACCATTATCAGTCCATTCGCTTTCAGGATGAGCACGCACTCTGGCATGGCGAACAACGCGGCGTGGAAATGCGTTTTTTCCATCTCGGATTCTTGTTCAATCGCGCAGTGCATTTATTCGAAGTAGTGGACGGACGCGCGCAACCCATTACCTACCATCCCGAGTATTTTGATTTGCGCGCGAGCGGCCTCAACCGGATACACAGCAACAC
>JAYUEZ010000540.1:0-3169 GCA_043738965.1 Gammaproteobacteria bacterium | reverse complement strand
ACATGGGATCCCTCCTCCCAACCTTGCCGATGCGGGCTCTCTCGCCCAGGCAACTGTTCGGGATAAAAGATGACAACCGACGTGACGACCCTTGCTCTCCCACGGTCTTCGCTTTACCTCGGGCCGGACGGTCTATCACGTCAGTTGAAACCCTATCAGAATGGCCCTTGTTAAACATACAAGGGCTTGGGGTGAGGGGGCTGGCAATTCAGGACAGGCACCTACTCAATTCTCGAGAGAACCTAAAAAATGGAGGGGTTAGACCACGCCGTAGGCGAGCATCGCATCAGCGACTTTGACAAAGCCGGCGACGTTGGCGCCGGTGACGTAGTCGACGAAATTTTTGTCCTTGCTCTGTCCGTATTGCACGCAACTGGTGTGAATGCCGTGCATGATATCGAGCAATAATTTTTGTAGCTCGTTTTCCTTCCACGCGATCTTGGCGCTGTTCTGACTCATTTCGAGACCCGACACCGCGACGCCGCCAGCGTTCGCGGCCTTGGCTGGCCCAAACATGATCTTGGCCGCGAGAAAGAGGTCGATGCCTTCGATTACCGTCGGCATATTCGCGCCTTCGGAAACCCCGATACAGCCATTCTTGAGCAAGGTCTTGGCGTCCTCGGCAAGGATTTCGTTTTGCGTCGCGCAGGGGAAGGCGAGTTTGCACGGCACGCCCCAGGGCCGTTTGTTGGCATGGTACTTGGCGCCTTTGAATTTCTTCGCATAGTCTTCGATGCGGCCGCGTTTGATGTTTTTCAATTCTTTCACATAGGCGAGTTTCTCGGCATTGATACCTGCCGGGTCATGGATGAAACCATCGGAATCGGACACCGTAACCACCTTACCGCCGAGCTGGGTGATCTTTTCCACTGAATATTGCGCCACGTTGCCCGAGCCCGAAACTAAACACACCTTGCCATCGATTGAATCCTTGCGATGGGTCAGCATGTTCTGCATGAAGTAGGTGCAGCCGTAGCCGGTGGCTTCCGTTCGAATCAAGCTGCCGCCGTATTCGAGACCTTTGCCGGTCAACACGCCCGTGTGCTGGCGCGTAATGCGTTTCCATTGTCCGAACATGTAGCCGATTTCGCGTCCGCCGACGCCGATATCGCCGGCTGGGACGTCGATGTCGTCGCCAATGTGGCGATACAACTCGGTCATGAAGGATTGGCAGAAGCGCATCACTTCGTGATCCGACTTACCCTTGGGATTGAAATTCGCGCCGCCTTTGCCGCCACCCATCGGCAAACCGGTCAGGCTGTTTTTGAAGGTTTGTTCGAAGGCCAGAAATTTTAGGATCGATTCGTTGACGCTCGGATGAAAGCGGATACCACCTTTGTACGGGCCGATGGCATTGTTGTTTTGCACGCGCCAGCCGCGATTGACGCGGATATTGCCTTCGTCGTCTTCCCAACAAACGCGGAACGATACGATGCGATCTGGTTCCGCGATACGCCGCATTATTTGGTATTCGTGGTAAACCGGTTTATTGGCGACATAGTCGAAGATGGGCTTCGAGACTTCGTAGACCGCCTGGTGAAATTCCGTTTGACCGGGGTTGCGCTTTTTCAGCCCCTCCATGAAATGATTCAAACTTACTGGCGTATTTTTTCCCACACTATCCCCCGATTCTTTGATTGTTTGATTAAAACGTCCGCGACCGTGGTCTCCCCAAGGATAGGCTAAAGTGATTAAGGACGACCGCCTTGCGCGGGTTAGCGGCCGGTGAGCGAGGGAATGAAGATTAGGTCAAACGTTTTTTGTATTATTCAAAAATTGTCGCGCCAGCGTCACCCAATAACTCGCGCCGTGCGGCAGAATCTCGTCGTTAAAATCGTAGCGTGGATTGTGCAGCAGACAATCGGTTTGTCCGCCGCTGCCGATCCAGGCGTAGCTGCCGGGTTGCTCGAGCAACATCCACCCAAAGTCTTCGGAGCCCATGCTGGGGGGCAAATCGCGGCGGACATGCTCGGCGCCGAAGACGCTCGTCGCGGCGCGAGCGGCAAACTCAGTTTCGAGTGCTGAATTTATCGTCGGTGGATAACGCCGCTCATAGCGCCAGTCAAATTCGCATTGATGCGCACTCGTGATGCCGCGCGCGATCGTTTGCAGCCGTTGTTCGATGAGTGCCTGAACCTGCGGATTGAAAGTGCGCACGGTGCCCCGCAGGACCACTTCTTCGGGGATCACCGCCCACGCATTTCCCGCGTGGACTTGCGTCACTGACACGACGGCCGATTCGAGTGGGTCAACAGTGCGCGACACGATATGTTGCCAGCTTTGGATCAACTGCGCGGCGACGACTACCGGATCAATGGCGAGATGCGGTGCAGCGGCGTGGCCACCGCGCCCCCTCACGGTGACTTCGAAAGTATCGAACGCGGCCATCATCGGTCCCGGCCGCACCACCAGCGTCCCAGGTGCGAGCCATGGCCAATTGTGCAAGCCGAACACGCCATCTACCGGGAAACGCGTAAACAAACCGTCGTCCATCATGGCTTTCGCGCCGGCCTCGCCTTCTTCGGCGGGTTGGAAGATGAAATGAATAGTGCCGTCGAAGTCACGGGTCGCGGCCAAATATTCGGCGGCGGCGAGCAGCATGACGGTATGGCCGTCATGCCCACACGCGTGCATGACGCCAGCCGTTTGCGAGCGATGCGCAAAGCTGTTCATCTCTTGCAAAGCCAGCGCATCCATATCCGCACGCAAGCCCACCGAACGGTGACCGGACCCGGCCCGCAATGTCGCGACAATACCGGTCTGGCCAATGCCGGTTTCAAACGGGATCCCAAAATCCGCGAGTTTGGCCGCGACGAATTCGGCGGTACGCGTCTCCTGGTAGGCCAACTCGGGATGCGCATGCAGAGCCCTGCGCCACGCCGTGTGCGTCGCGTGTTTCGCGACTATCTCGTTGATTAGTTGCATTTGTTCCCCCTGGCCTGAAGCGCAGAGCGTAGCGGATTGGCGCTTGTGCGGCCATCGTCCGCGACACGTTCCCCGCGGCGCCAATTAGGTTCAGCTCCGACCGGTTGAATGCGAAGTCGTTGGCGTTTTGCGGGTCCGCCTCATTCTAGTGGGTGATTTTTTACGAATGCGTGGGTAAAATTCACACGCACTCAACAACAGGCGTCTGGAGTCCAACAATGACCGAGCGGAAAGGACGGTATGG
>JAYUEZ010000539.1:0-3171 GCA_043738965.1 Gammaproteobacteria bacterium | reverse complement strand
CCTGCGCAGTGCGGAACATGCCAGGCGGCGCGAAGGCTGAGATTTCGAGATCGGCAGGATTGCGCCCAGCGGCTTTGGCGTACTTCGCGATCTCGGCTTTGCCGTCGGCAATTTCTTTGGGATCGGTGCAGAACGGCAGCCACCCATCGCCCCACTCGGCCACGCGCTTATAGACATTCGGCGAACCGATACTGCCGAGCAATACGGGCGGATGCGGACGCTGGGTGGGTTTGGGCAAGCAGATCGACGGCGGAAAGTTGAAGTACTTGCCGTGATGTTCCACGTATTCGCCGGTCCACAGCTTCTTCATGACCTGGATGGCTTCCTTGGTTTGCGTCCAGCGATGCGGGAAATCACCGCCGAGGATGGTGCATTCCGACTCATTCCATCCGGCGCCAATGCCATAAACAAAACGTCCACCGGAGTAATGGTCGAGTGAGGCTATTTCAATCGCCGCGACCAATGGATGACGTTCCGGAACCAGCGCAATGCCGGTGCCGAGTTTGATGGTCTTGGTGACTGCCGCCGCCCGGCTCAATCCGATAAACGGATCCGGGAGCTTGAAAATATACTCAGGCGGCGGCTCGTTGGCCTTCTTGCCCGGATAGACGTCACACGACCCCTTGGGGATCACCGCGTGTTCGGGCAGCCAGTAAGAATCGAAACCGAGATCCTCAGCGCGCTTGGCAATCACGGCCGGATCGCCACTCGGGAGATCGGCCAGGACTTGAAACACCCCAACGCCGATACCATTACTTTTTTTAGACATTGCACTCTCCGCTTTCATCGTTGTTTTCGAGACGGCCAGCCTGGCCGCGTTGAGACATTTCACGAGTTATATTCGTCGCTGGCAAGCACCGCACGCGTCGCGCGTAGGCGCAGACCTACTGCCACTTGCCCGCAAACTGCTCGCTATCGATTATCCTGCGCAGAGCGTCATCAAAGTAAGGAATGAACATGGCTGGATTTCGTTGGGGCATGGTGGGTTCGTCAGGATGGGCTGATCACACATTTGGGCCGGCGGTTACGCGTGCGCGCGGCAATCGTCTGGCAGCGGTGTTGGGATCGAAAGCGAAAGGCGCCGCGGCCTACGCCGAACGCCATTCCTTGGAAGCTTCATATGTCGACTTGAAGCGCTTCCTCGCGCATCCGGAACTCGACGCCGTGTGGGTCGCGAGTCCACCCGATCTGCATCGACAACATGTGCTCGCGGCGCTCAAAGCCGGCAAGCACGTACTGTGCGAAAAGCCGATGGCCGTGACCGTCGCCGATTGCAAAGCCATGGTGCGGGCCGCCGCTGCCGCAAAGCGCGAGCTACGCATTGGCTTCAATAATCGCGCGCAACCAACATTGCAAAGGTTGGCAAAACGCGTCGCATCGGGCCACTTCGGCACCGCGCTTGAAGCGCGCGTCCAAGTTTATTACCCCTATCCGAGCGCACCGCCGGCATGGCGTCAAAATCGTACCCGCAGTGGCGGCTGGGCGATCGGTGATATCGGTACGCATTTGCTTGATGTGTTGTGCTGGATGATGAATTCAACGCCAAAGGCGGCGTATGGGCATTTGACGAACGAATGTTGGGGCTTCAAAACCGACGATCACGCAGCGGTTAGCGTCACGTTTAAAAACGGCGCGGTCGGCAGCATCACCGCGTGCACCGGCGCCGCCGGGGGCGCGCCGCGCGTCGAGTTCTATGGCACTGCGGGCTATTTCATTCTGCGTGGAGGACTGTTTGGGGCGGCGGGTGATCTTGAAATCGGCTTGAAGGGCAAGGAGGCGACGAGCGAAAAAATAGTCGCCTGCGATACCTATCAGACCGAAGTCGAGTTGTTTAGCGCGCAGGCTCGCGGACGCACGACAGCGCTCGCGAGTGGCGCTGACGGCGCCACGAATATTGGATTAGTCGCCGCGGCACGCGGCTGGTAGCAAAACACCCGGGCACGACGAGTTAGGTATCCGCCACACCAAATTCACGCAAGACCTCGGCGGTATGTTCGCCGAGGCGCGGCGGCAGCCGCCGGATCGACGGGGGCGTGGCCGACATCTCGATCGGGTTGGCTGGTAAGCGCAACCATCCTTCGGTGGGATGCTCAAGGCGCTTCCAAAAATCGACACTGGTCAGATGCGGATCGTTGAGTAGATCGTCGAGTTTATTCACGGGCGCGAAGGGAATGTCCGCCGCAAGCAACAGCGCGCTCCACTCAGCGCTCGTCCGTGTGGCGAGTTGTTGCGCGAGTTCGCCGAGCGCGAGCGCAAGATGTTGCTGTCGCGCAAGTTGCGTCGTGAAGCGCGGATCCGCGGCCAAATCGGGACGTGCCGCGAGTTCAAAGAAGCGCCGCCAATTGGTGTCGGTATAGGGCAGTACGCAGAGCCAACCGTCTAACGTCTTAAACGGCCGCCGCAATCCCTGGCGCAATGGTTCATAACCCATCTTGCCTGCGGGCGGATCGAACACGCAGCCGGCCAGATGCTCCGACGAATTAAACGCGACCATGGTTTCCAGCATCGGCACGCCGACGGCTTGGCCGTGCCCCGTACGCTCACGCGCGAAAAGTGCGAGCACGATCGCGTAAGCGGCATGCACCGCCGTGATCTTGTCCGCGATGATCGATGGCACATAGCGCGGTTCACCGGCCACGATGGTCTGTAACATCGCGAGCCCCGATAAGGCCTGCACGATATCGTCATACGCGGGCCGGCCGGCATAAGCCCCTAAATCGGAGAAGCCTTTAACGTGGCAATAAACGAGCCGCGGATTATGGACCGCGAGCGTGTCATAGGAGAGTCCAATTCGCGCGGCAGACGCCGTGCGAATGGAATGCAGTAATACATCGCACTTGCGCGTCATCGCGCCGAGAATCGCTTGCCCTTTCGCTTGCTTCAGATCGAGCACCACGCTGCGCTTGTTGCGATTATTCGCTAAGAACAAGGCGCCCATGTCTTCCGACCGACGGGCGCCAACTGTGCGCGTGACATCCCCCTCCGGCGCCTCGATCTTGATCACGTCCGCGCCCATGTCGCCGAGATATTGCGCGGCCATCGGCCCTAGAATGACCGAGGTGAGATCGAGCACCTTGATGCCGTCGAGCGGACCCAGGTTCGACATGGTCAATCGCCGCGCGGTGGGCGTGCGCGTTTCGGCAGTAGATCGCGGCCAATGATCTGCTTCAT
>JAYUEZ010000538.1:0-8346 GCA_043738965.1 Gammaproteobacteria bacterium | reverse complement strand
CGGCGGGCATTTCGCCGCCTTCGAGCAGCCCGCGCTATTCGTCGACGAGCTCAGGAACTGCTTCAGACTCGTGCGCTGAACGGGGCATCCCTCTGCCGTGCGGTGGAGAATCATTAAATGGGAATGCGCGGCCTCGGGGCTGCAAGATCCCGGTTTACGCCGCGGTGGTCGCGTCGGTGGATCGTAGCGGCTGCGGGGATCACCGAATTCGGCACAGAAATGTTTTGGTCGTAAAATCGTGGCCCTCCATCGTTTGTCCCGGGAGTCTGCCAAATGTCCGCTTTCAGACGCGTTGTCACGGGGCACAATGCCTCGGGCCTGTCCGTTATTGCCAGCGATGAGTTGGTTAGTGGTGCGGCATTGCCGGGCATGCCGGGCATCGAGCTAAATCGTTTGTGGGGTGCCGACACCGTCATGCGTTATCCCGACGCCGGTACCTCGCCAGTGTATAAAAGCTGGTTCGCGCCTATCGGTGGATTTCGGATTGCGGAGTTCACGATCGGTCCACAGTCCGATGCCGCGCCCAGTCACGATGACGCAGACGCCGCACACCGACTCGCGCAAGCGTTTCCGGACTTGCTCGAGGTCATGGACCCGGATGTCCCCGGGATGCATCGCTCGGCCACCATCGATTTCATCTACATACTGTCTGGTCGTATCGAACTAGAACTCGACGATGGTTCGAAAACGGAATTAAAGGCTGGAGATCTAGTGATACAAAGCGCGACGAAGCACGCGTGGCACAACCACTGGCCGGAGCCATGCCGTATGCTGGGTGTGATCCTCGGCGCACATTACGAGTCACCCACCTGAGTCGCTTAGGGAATCTCTGCTAAGTCCAGGACGGACTTTTGCAGGGTTTCCCTAACTCAACGCCGATTCGCCAGCAACGGTGACTGGTCGACGGTCGCGAATTGCGCGCGCGCCGTTTCGATCGCATCACGCGCCACAGCTTGAAACGGCCGTTGCCGCTGTTCTTCGGCAAGAATCTCAATCCCGTAAGGGCCGCGATAACCTTGCGCATCCAGGGCGCGGATAAATGCCGGCACATCCAATACACCCAAACCACAAAAGCGCCGGTGATTGAGTGTGTCTTCGATTAATGTGCCGCGGATCTCGCGATCGGCATCGTCAAGTTCAACGTGATGAATAATACCGGGTGGTAGTGCCGCGACTTCTGCATAGTCGATGCCGCCGCGGGCCATGTGCCAGATATCGATCAATAAACCGCCATTGGCTTCGCCGGCACCTTCAATCAGCGCGCGCGCAGTCGTTAAGTCCGCGATGTTACTCCAAGGCATGGGTTCGATAACGATAGCGGTGCCGCTTACGGCGGCGCGTCGGCATAACTGCGAAAAACGTTCGCACATGTGCGGCAGTGGCCAAGCCTTGGCCTGCATATCGCCGCCAACCTTGATGCGTTTCGCGCCCAATTCTGCCGCGGCGACCAGCAAGTCCGTAAATGTCGCTTCAGCCGCTGCCAGTTCGTCGCCGTGCGCCAACCATCCCAACAAGAACTCAAGTTCGAGCGAAAGCGACTGCGACTCAAGGAGCTTGCGCATGCGCGGATAACCAACGCGATCGCGCACACGCACGAGGTCGGAATGCATAAGTCCAAGACCGCGATAACCGAGCGCGGCCGCTACCGCGGCACGTTCCGCGAAATCATGTGGACTGGCTTCTTGGTCCGGCGGACCGAGTGGCACAACGTTACCGGCCAGCGTCCAATAGGTGGCGATGAATTCGAGTGCTGGACGGGGTGAGGCGCGCATCTGCGCAGGATACCAGGGACCGGCCGCGATTTTTCAAGAATCGCGGTTGGTCGCGATAAAATTAAAAGCGGTTTCAAAATTTATTTCGAGATGTTCCAACGAGGCGCGCACCATGCGAGAAGCGCTGTTTACCGACTAGTAAATGAGCGCCGCAGTACAAGTAGGTTGCTGTGAACGAAGTGAACCCCAACATCACACCACGGTCGCACTGCGACCAAGCTGGCTTCTGTATGGGCACTTGTAAATTGTTGGGGTTCCCAAGCTCACCTCAACCTACGCGGACTCAAACCAGCCCTGCTGCGCGTCATTCTTCACACTAAAACGCGTATAGCCCTTGTTCCACAGGTGATGCAGCATCGGCGTGACCCAATCGTCCGCTACTTCGGATCCACGCGGAAAGTTGGCAGCGGCAATCTGTGGACCGCCCAGCATCACCATGTTGGGGAAGCCGTATACGAGCATACCTAAGTCCGTGATAGGTCCTTAGGCCCATTTGTCGCGGAGCTTCTGCCCGCCGATGCCGTGGATATCGATGTGATCGTAGCTGCCACATTGGGAGAACCAAAACTGTAGGCTGTTCCTTGTCGGAACTGTTCCGCACAGGGAGTCGACGAGAGATTGGTGCGCTGGAATACCGTGCGCGATAGCTTGGGATCGGGTAGCAGACTACTTGGTA
The DNA here is from genome assembly GCA_043738965.1 of Gammaproteobacteria bacterium. GTDB lineage: Bacteria > Pseudomonadota > Gammaproteobacteria > CAIKBL01. The sequence goes on along the minus strand of JAYUEZ010000538.1, from coordinate 5,898 downwards.
TTCGAATCAGTCGCTCACTATCAAGAAAGGCTAAAAATTTTCAGGGCGCGGAAGCGCAAAAAGAAGGACAAATAATTCCGCCGGTGGTTGTGCTGTAGCGCGACAATGCGCGAGATGGAATCGTCAACTAACGGCCAATTGCAGACTGTTGGTATCTCAAGCCGACTGGTATAAAGCAGCCGCTCGTGAACCGGGTTAGATTAACGGCAATTCGAAATCTGCTAATGCATTAGATAGGCACGCGCTGACGCTGGTGAGACTAACTGTTACGGAGTGCTCCCGTGCGTATTCCGCGAAGGAGCTCTGTGAACTAGTGGGCAAAATGATATCAATTGTTACCCCTACGAAGCGTACAATTAAGTAACGAAAAACGGGTGGATTTCGCTTCCAAGGCTTTAGCTTTGAGCACCTGCCACAAAGCAGATTTCCCGACCATCGCTCTCGGACCTTTGACCCACCCGAGCGCATAAAAAAAGCGGCACTGCAGCATTGATTGCAGTTCACCGCCGGCAGGGTCATTATCGAAGCGGTTACAAGGAACAGCTCGATGTCCACAACTCACGGCCAACGTCGCCTCTCGAATATTTTAAGTTCAGCAATTCTTTTGGGATTCGCCTGTCCCGCGATGGCGAGTATTTATCACGCCGATGGGCGCGTTGGGTTTGGCGGGTTGGGTCCAATAAATCCATTGACTTACACCGTCGACCTCGGGGTTCAAGCCGGTGGAGGAGTTGCCCAAGACTTCGATCAATTCCATCTCCATGCACAAGCGAATTCGGAAGCTGATGGATTCGGTGTGCATGCACACGCGTTTGCGCAAATCCTTTCTCCGCCAGTTTCCGGTAATTATACGGCAGGCGCAATTTCGACGGCATCCGCGACTTTTTCGGACGTCAAGGTGAGCGGACTGGGGAGCGGGCCGATTCTCACCTCGCTGAACATGAATCTTTCAGGCGGCCTCTTGAATGGGATTAATGTCGACTCCGGTTCCATCGGCGACGCAGAGACCCAAGCGGTCATCTCGGTCTTTATCAACGGAACGTTTGTGGGTTCGGGCGCTGTTTCCGAAAGCGTCAATCAATTCGGTTCACGTATTTCTAACAACGGAATGCTGTCCGCTTGGAGTCCCGGCAACACTGGAATCGTTACACCTAATTTCACGGTGCAGTCTGGCGTCCCATTCGAAGTGAAACTGATACTGTTAGCGGACGCCAACACTATAGTGAACTTCGGGAACGGGGGCGGCGGCACGGCCGAGGCAAATACGGATTTTAGCCACACCTTGACGTTTGCGCTCAATGGCCCAATCTTTAATCTCCCTGAAGGCTTCACCGTCAATTCGGTCGACGCCCATATCGCTAACAATCAGAGCGCGCCGGTTCCAATACCAAACAGTCTCGCCCTCATGGCTTGCGCAATGTTTTGTTTCTCGTTTCTCGGAATTAGAAACAAAGGGCAGTCCATGGTGCGCGAAGGAAATGACAGAAGTAGTTAGCTGCCTCATTGAGGATTTGCTGAGTCGATCTCGAATTGAACCGCAGAAAAGCTGCCCCACGTAAGCGGCAGCATTGGGTCGAGAGTGTGTGAAAACGATCGGCAAGTGATCTTGAATATGAGATCATGACTTCATCGCGGTGATGGAGTGAATTACCGATGAAGCGATTTATCGAAGGCGATAGTCGAGACCAAAGTACGCTGCTCCCGGCGTGCCTTGAAGACTACGTCACGGAGGATAATCCCGTTCGCGTCGTCGATGTTTTCATCGACGCATTGAATCTCGAACAGCTCGGGTTTGATGGCGCAGTTCCGGCAGAGACAGGCCGCCCCGGCTACCCTCCGACCACGCTCCTTAAGTTGTACGTCTACGGTTATTTGAACCGTCTGCAATCAAGCCGCCGCCTAGCGCGCGAGGCCCAGCGCAATCTGGAGCTGATGTGGTTGCTGCGGCGTTTAACACCTGACTTCAAGACCATCGCTGATTTCCGCAAAGAACATGGCCCGGCGATTTGCCGTGTGGGTCGCGAGTTTGTCGTGTTATGTCGGCGGTTGGATTTATTCTCGGAAGCCATCGTGGCGATTGATGGCAGCAAATTCAAAGCGGTGAATAACCGCGATAAGAACTTCACCGAGCACAAGGTCAAAGCGCGCATCGCACAGATTGAAGAAAGTATCGGACGGTATTTGGTCGAGCTGGATCGCGCTGACCGCGCCGACGTTAGTGACCGAGGCGCGCGTGATCAGTTTGAAAGAAAAGCTGGCGGCCGCGAAGACCCACATTCAAGCACTGCAGGCGATGGGCCAGCAGCTCGAACAGACGCCCGACCGGCAAATCTCGCTGACCGATCCGGATGCGCGGTCGATGGCGACCACGGGCCGCGGCACCGGCGTGGTGGGATATAACGTGCAGATTGCGGTCGATACCCGACATCACATAATTGTCGCGCACGAAGTAACCAACGTCGGCCATGATAAGACTGCGCTGCAGTTGATGGCGGTGCAAGCGCGTGATGCGGTGGGTGAAGCCGATTTAATCGCGATTGCCGATCGCGGCTACTACAAGGGCGAAGAGATTGCGGCGTGTGAAGAGGCGGGTGTCATTCCGCTACTGCCGAGGCCACAGACCTCGAATAATCTAGCGGCCGGGTTATTTGACAAGAAAGACTTTCGGTATATCGCAGAGCTTGATGAATACGAATGTCCGGCGGGTGAACGTGCCATTTATCGTTTCTCTCGTGAGGAAGATGGGCACACGGTGCGCAAGTATTGGTCGTCTGCGTGCACCGGCTGTGCCCTCAAAGCGCGCTGTACCACGAATCGCTACCGACGGATTACCCGTTCTGAGTATGAAGATGCGATTGACCGGATGCAGCAGCGTTTGGATAACGCGCCGCAAACGATGCGCATACGACGGCGAACGGTTGAACATCCGTTCGCGACGTTGAAGCAATGGATGGGCGTGACGCATTTTCTAACACGGACGCTACCGCGTGTCAGTACCGAGATGAGTTTGAATATCTTGGCTTACAACTTGAAGCGAGTGCTTCAAATCTTCGGGGTTCGCACCTTGATGGGGGTGATCGGGGCATGAGGCCCGATCTTTTTTCGCGTTTTCTAACGTGACCCACCGCGAAGCGCATTCGTCATCGCGTCTATCGTGCGTGGTGCGGCTCGGAGCGACCCATCAAAATTGCGTTTTCACACACTCTCGGTCGAGGGCTGAAGCTCGCTGCGCGTTTTTACTTCTTATGTTTCAGCCGCGATACTGCAACCCCATCCTCCACCTCGGCGCGCCAAAATCATGGACATTGAATACTTCTACGCGGCTCACTCCGCTTTCGCTTATCTTGGATCAAGGTGCCTAACAGAGATCGCGGCGCGCAGCGGGTGCCGAATCGTCCATCGCCCGATTCAACTCGAACGCGTTATTGCTGGTGCGGGAATCGCCCACTGGGGTCAACGCAGCGCGGTTCATATGCAATATTACTTCGGACGCGAGATGGAACGCTGGAACGAATATCGCGGCACTTCTATGATGATCGGTTTCCCGAAATACCATGGCAACGACTATGGCCGCGCGAATCGCCTGATCATTGCGGTCAGTGCGCGCGATCTCAATACTAATGCACTGAGTCACGGGTTACTCGAAGCCCATTGGCGAGATGACGCCGACCTGGCGGATGAAAGCACATTATTGCGTCATGCTCGCGCTGTCTGCCGCGATGCCGACACACTACTTGCGGCCGCGGATTCTCCGGAAGTGCGCGCGATTTACGAGGCCAATACACAAGAGGCAATCAGCCGTTCCGTATTCGGCTCGCCAACCTACTTCATCGATGGTGATATGTTCTACGGCCAAGATCGTTTGGAGTTATTGGAAAGAACGCTTACAAAGCGGTTTAAGGGTAATTGGCCACGTCGTGAAGGCGAAGCTCTGGGTCGTCTCGTGTAAGGCGTCGGCACGTAGCGCTTATGAGCTACCGCCCGAAAAACGCGACATCGCTTCTTTAACGCTGTCGCGGCTTTTACTCTTGCCAGAAACTGCACTTGACTCCGGGGTTAAAGCGCGCGCCTATTACGTGTACTTCGGGCGTCTGCTAACTAGAAAATTAGATTTTCGATCTAAGTGTCGCCTTCGGGTCGATTGTGTGAATTCGCTGCAGCGCACAGCGTTGAGTGATGGGGTCATTTTCAAACACATATAAACCGGTGTCGGTTCTAGCCCTATCTACGGGTTTGATTAATACGATCAAAGGCGCCGATAGCGTGGATCCTCGACACCGGCGATCGGCATGAATCCGGTTATCGATTTGAATCGCGCGATCCAAGCGACAACGGCGGGATAAAGGCTGAGCTCGATGTCACCCATCGGCGCCAACGCGACATACGGAAACACCGCGATATCGGCGATGGTCGCGCGGCCACACGCGAGCCAATCACGATCGCGCAAGCGCAAGCGCAAGCGCAAATCGAGGATCTCACGTGAGCGCCGCCCGCGCATCTGCGCCGCTTCAAGGTTCTCGCCACGATAGTCAGCCGGTAGGCCATTCGCTGAGATCCCGAAGGACAGCAGCGCGCGCGCCGTGAACACGCCGTATTGCACCCAACTCGCCGCGAATGCTAGCCATTCCATGATATGGGCCTGCTCGTCGAGCGCGTTCGACCACCATGGTCGCGGTCCATGACGGGCCGCGACATAGAGCAAGATAGCTGCCGAGTCACATAACACGACCGATCCGTCAACGATGGCCGGGACTTCTCCGCGAGGATTGATCGCGAGATAGGCGGGCTGATGCTGCTCATCTTTGAGCAGATCCACATCAATGCGTTGATAGTCGACGCCGAGGAAACTAAACAGCAGACGCACCTTATAGCTATTGCCGGATTCTTCGAAAGAACAGAGCTGCATAGCGGGCCTCCCAACGTCTACAGGAAAATGATCGCGAGTAGCGGTGAACCCGGTGTCGCGAGATTGGTTTATCGAAGCTAAATCGCTTTACGAAATTAAACCACAGTGACTTCGTCGAAGCGGCAATTTACCACGCGTTCATTCGAATTCCGTGTCATGACGCAGTCAGCGCGGTGTACGGAAATCCCCTCGCATTTCCGTCGTTGTGATGTTCGGCCTATCAACCAATGCAGCGTCATTGATTTATCAAAGGCGAAGCTCAATCACGCCCTTCCTCAATGAGTTTCTTGATGTTCACGCCGCGCACCGGATTGGCCAGCATGAACGACTTGAGCTTGTCTAACGTGGCGGCTTTATCTTTAGTTCTCGCGCGCTTACTCGGCATAAGATCTGCGACGGCTTCGCCACGATTAGTAATGTTGAAGCTATTGTTGCTTTTTACCTGCTTCAGCAACACGGGAAATTTATTTTTCATTTCGCACAAACCGATCTTAGTTTCCATGATGTCGCCACGAATAGCGGTGCTAGGTCATCATCGTCGACTGTGTCAACGAACCGCACGTTGACGCTTCTTTTGCGCCGGTAGGATTTCGTCTCCCTTACGCGGCTTCTCGCCACCGCCGCGCTTCAGATCTCGGAGCAGGGTTGTACCGGCCTTGGGATCCGCCGCCGCGATACGATCCGAAAACCACTTGGCCGTTCGCAGCTGCGCAAGTTTCTCAGCGATCGCAACGTTAATCAGCTGATTCACCGCCACGCCCTCGACTTCAGACATGGCGCGCAACTCCTCCAATAGCGACGGTTGAAGTCTCAATGCAAAATTACTATTACGCATGCGCGTTACCTCAGTTCGCGGAGCGCCACTGCCGGCGTCACGATGTCAATTTGAAAGGTTTCAGACGCTTCCGCGAAATCTTCTTGATTAAACGTCACTAGCAAATCCGCGCGTCCATTCATCGCTGCCTCTAGCACGTGTTCATCGGCCGGATCCG
>JAYUEZ010000537.1:0-3180 GCA_043738965.1 Gammaproteobacteria bacterium | reverse complement strand
CTGCCTCCACTTTGCCGAGCGAAAAATTGGCGATGCCGCCGACGAGCATCAATTGCACATTGTGCATGACGATTTCGCCGCCCAAGGTCTCGATGGTGTTGGCGGCGTCTGTTAGTGCCGCTTGTGCTGCCTTTTCGTCACCGGCACGCGAGAGCTTGATGGCATTCAAGTAGGCCAAGCGTGGGTCGATGTGGGTGGCATTAGCGAAGTGGGCGAAATCCGCGTCGGTGTCTTTGTCGCGGCCAAGGTCTAGTAACAGACCGACTCGCGCGAGGCGCGCATCGTCGTTCTTGGGATCGAGTTCGAGCACTTTGGCGTAATCGGAGAGCGCCTCATCGGTCCGGTCTTGCACGTGGTGCAGTGACGCTCGCGTCAGCCACACAAGGACATTGTCGGTGGTTAGGTTGCTCGCCTTGTCCACGAGCTTCTGGGCTTCGTCGAGCTCGCCATTGCGCATGGCGAGCGTGGCTTTAATGGTTAAATCGGTGATTGAGTTGGGATCGATGGCGTCCACTTCCGCGAGAATTTTCTGTAAGGCTTCTTTTTGATTGCTCTGTAGCGCGGCCTGGGCTTTGACTTCGAGCAGTTCCGAGCGCTTCAACAGCGGCAAACCCGCGGGCATGGGTTCGGCCAAGACGCGGGCGTGCTTGAACTGCATGACCAGGGCTTTTGCGTGGGGGACTACCGTCAGCGAGATATCCGCACCGGCCTTGGCCGCTTCGTTAAGGGACGTTTCCGCTGCCGCACCTTGACCGCTCGCGACGTAGGTTTCGCCCATCAGGACCAGGGCCGCGACCATTTTGGGGTCTTGTTGCAGGGCATTCTTGAGTTCGATCAGCGCGCCGTCGTAATCCGCCTTATCGACTAACTTTACGGCGCTTTCGTAGAATTTCGCCGCCTGCTCTTTAGAGCCGCTGGCGGCGTATCCCGGCGTGGTTAATGCAAGGCACAGGGCTGCACTTAAGAGCGCGATTGAAAATCTAACCCGTTGAATCATATTCTTTACTCGTGATCTTGGACGCTACGGCTCCAGCGCAGGAGGCATTGTTGGTCTATCACAGAAGACTAGCAATCCTCAAAGCATACACAACGGCCGCGGCACACATTCCTGAAGCTTGATACAAATGTTTAGACTAAGCGCGGAGGGGTTTCGGCGCGCGGCAATCGGTCGAGCGCATTGTGCTAAATCGAATCCCAAAGAACAGCGTGGTAACCTCAGGGGGTGGCTGAATCTTTAGCCAACACTGCGGTCGTAGTAGGGGTGAGTAGCAGACGACTGACGCGGTTGCATCGATAACCTTCAGGTGAGTGTGATGTTGAAGAAATTCCGACGCGCGTGCATTGGACTAATGAGTTTTGGTTTGGCGTTATCGGTCGCCGCCGCCGAGCAGTCGCCCGTCGATGTGTGGGAGACCTTTCTCAAGCCCAAGTATTTCGCGGATCAGAAGATCATCGAAGATAAAACCGTGATCGAAATGAAGACACCATATCGCGCCGAAGACGCCGCTTTCACACCGCTTACGATCAAGGCCCAGTTCGCGCAATCCCCTACGCGCTACATTGCAAAAATTTATGTAGTCATCGATAAAAATCCTGAGCCGCTGGCTGGGGTATTCGATCTCACGCCCGATATCGGGCGTGCTGATTTGGCGCTGCGTATTCGCATTGATAACTACACTAATGTGCGTGCGGTGGCGGTGCTGAATAACGGTGAAACTCACATGGTGACGAATTTCGTCAAGGCGCAGGGCGGATGCTCGGCGCCGTTGGGTTCAGATCTCCAAGAAGCAATGAAACATTTGGGTGAAATGAAGTTTCGCACGGTCGGCGAGCGCACGGCGGAAGACGCCATCATCGGTCAACTCATGTTGAGTCATCCGAATATCACTGGCATGCAGAAGGATCAGAAGACCCAGCTCATTCGGCCAGCGCACTATGTCAAAACCATCAAAGTGTATTTCAATGACGCGCTGATCATGACCGCGGAAACGGGGATTTCAATCAGCGAAGATCCGAGTTTTCGGTTCTTTTTTAAGCCCAGTAAGGGTGGTGAATTGAAGGCGGACGTGATCGATTCAAAAGGCGCGGAGTGGACGCATTCGTTTAAGGTTGGGGCGTGATTGAATATGCCCCCTCACCCTATGAACACTGAAACCTTTCGAACCCGACTTAAGCGCGGCGACCGGCTCATTGGAACCATCATCAGCCTGGCCGCGCCGGAAGTCGTCGAAATTGTCGCCGCTGCAGGCTTTGATTGGTTGTTCCTGGAAGCCGAACACGCGCCGCTGTCGCCGCTCGACTTACAGCGTTTGATCATCGCCGCGCACGGTTTGCCGTGTGTGGTGCGCTTGCCGAATCACGACGAAATCCAAATTAAGCGAGCGCTTGACGCCGGCGCCGCGGGCATCATCGTGCCGCAGGTGAATACGGCCGAGCAGGCGCGAGCCGTGGTTGCTCGGGCCAAATTTCCGCCGCAGGGTAGTCGCGGCGTGGGTGTCGCGCGGGCGAATTCTTACGGCTATGCGGTGGCGGATTACGTGGCGCGCGCGAATGAGGAATCAGCGGTGATTGTGCAGGCCGAGCATATCGAGGCGGTCGGAAACCTCGCGCAGATTGCGGCAGTGCCGGGTGTGGATGCGATTTTCGTTGGGCCCTATGATCTCTCGGCAAGCATGGGCAAGCTCGGTCAGCTTGGCGATCCCGAAGTAGTGGCTGCCATTGCGAAAGTGGCGAAGGTCACGCTCGCGGCAGGGCTCAAACTGGGATTCTTTGCGATGAGTGCGGAGTTGGTCGCGCCGCAAATGGCCAGCGGTTTTACATTGATCGCCTGCGGCGTTGATACGGTGTTCTTGGCGCAGCGCGCACGCGAAACGCTGCTGACGTTACGCGCCGCGCCGGCGCGCTGATCTCAACTATTCCGGCTTCGCGTCGAGACGCGTCTTCCGCCGCACAGCGCCGGTGCCGGCATGCGGCGTTCGGAGCACACTGTCAGCGCCTTTTTCTAGCTCTCGCGCTTCGTCGGCCAAGCGCGCAGCACTGCGCATCATCTCGTGACCCGCGGCGACCATGCGAATGTAACGGGCCGGATCTTGTTCCTTGAAGCAGCCATCGGCGGTGATCGCCGAGGTTGACTCGGCGACCGATAGTGCGGCATACGCTTTGGCCGCTGCGTACGGATTG
>JAYUEZ010000536.1:0-3185 GCA_043738965.1 Gammaproteobacteria bacterium | reverse complement strand
AGGTCCCTTCCGGATCGAACTTCTGACCCTGTGTCACGGGATTGAAGATCCGGAAGTACGGTGCGGCATCCGTGCCGACGCCGGCGGTCCACTGCCAGCCACCGTTGTTTGCGGCGGGATCCCCATCAATGAGGTGCTGCATGAACCAGGCCTCCCCCACGCGCCAATCAATCAGTAAATCTTTGACCAGGAACGAGGCCGCAATCATGCGTCCACGATTGTGCATCCAACCGGTGGTCAGTAGTTGACGCATGCACGCATCAACGATTGGGAAACCCGTTTTTCCATACCGCCAAGCCGCGAGATGCTCTGGATCATCGCGCCACGCGATTTCGCGTAGCCGCGGATTAAACGCTTGGCGTAACACCTGCGGGAAGTGGTACATCACCTGCACGTAAAATTCGCGCCACACGAGTTCCTTCAGCCAAGTTTCCGCGCTCTGTCGCGCCACCTCGTCGGTCGCGGCGCCGAGCGCGCGTAACGCGGTCACCACCGCGTTACGCGGCGAGAGGAGTCCGAAACGTAGATAGGGTGACAAAGTAGACGTCCCTTCCCTCGCGAGCACATCCCGGGCGACGCCGTATTCGTAAATCGAGTCCGTTACGAACGCCGCCAGGCGCCGATGCGCTTCGGTTTCACTCGCTTCAAAACGATTCATCGTGGCGGTGGGTGGCAAGGGCTCGGAACTTAAGGCGCTCGGTACCGATGCCAGGCGGCGCGGTGGGTCGAGAATCTCCTCGTCGCGCGGCATTGGCCAGGCGCGCCAAGCGCGGTAGAACGGGGTGAATACGGTATACGGGCCGCCCTGCTTACGTTGAATCCATGCCGGGTGGTGCACCGTTACGCCGTCGGTCAATGTCAGCGGAAGCACGGTTTGCACAGCGGCATCACGCCGACGGGCGTAGGGGCTGAAATCCTCGACGGCATAGATCGCCGTCGCACCACTCTCTGCAACTAAACTGCCGAGCACGATGACCGGCTCTCCGCTGCGCACGAGCAGGCGCGAACCCACACTTCGCAGCGCACGATCGAGCGACCGAAGACCTGCCAATAGAAACTCACGCCGACGGATCGCGGCGCGATGCCAGCGCGTGTTTAGGATTGCGGGATCCAAGATAAATAAGGGAATTACCGCGCCATGCGCGAGCGCGGCGTGCAACGCTGGATTGTCGTGCAGGCGCAAGTCACGTCGTATCCACCAGATTGCGCTATTCACCCATTGCCATCACTTTTATTCCGCTGCCGAATGCCACGCCCGTCATTAAACTGGACATCCGATCTGACGGATCGAATCTAATCTAATCGTCAAACACTGCGAGCGCCATTCACCCTCATGACGCTAACTTTCGCGGAGGACGAAAGAGGTAAGGCAAAGACTGACGCCAGACGCTTTTTTGAACCCCTTGTCATCGTCATCCACCGCCGTGTGCGTAACGTGTTTCATCTGCGCACGTTCGAGGGAACTTATCGATACTCAAGGAGCAATTGCGGATTATTCTGCGCTGTATTCGAAGGCCGGCAGCACAAACCCTTGTCCGCCGTTTTCAAAGATGAGTCGTACTGCGCGGCCGAGTTGAAGCCCCGCCGGATCACCGCGCAGCGGCGCGTTAACGCGTACCCCTTCGGCAAGGTCGACGAGGAGCAGTGCATAAGGCACTTCGATTTTGAAGCCGGGATGGAAGGGATGGTGGGCCACGGTCCAGGATTGAATGGTGCCGGCGCCGTTCGCCTCGATCCAGGTCACGGCAATTGAATAGCAGGTCGCACAGACGGCCCGGGGATAGTGCCGAATCTGTCCGCAGTCAGCGCAGGCTTGCAGTAATAATTTGTGCTGACGTAAGCCCTCCCAATATGGCGCTGATTCCGGGGTGACGTCGGGAACGGGTTTGGCGGGCAATTCGGCGTGAGTATTCATCGCTTCAATCGCGGGCCAGGATGGCCAGACTGCCATCGCCCATGTCGCCGTAGCCCGTGACCAGCCCAACCCGCGCGTCCTTGACCTGTGCGCGGCCCGCGGTGCCGCGCAATTGCTTCACCAATTCCACAATATGATTCATGCCGACCATATGCGCCTGCGAAAGCAGACCGCCATGCGTGTTGATCGGTAGCTTGCCCTCGAGACGAGTCGCGCCGCTCGCGATGAAGGGGCCACCTTCACCCTTGGCGCAGAAGCCGAGATCTTCTAGTTGGCACAGCACGATGTAGGTAAAGCAATCGTAGATTTCGGCGACGTCAATGTCGGCGTGCGTAATGCCCGCCATGGCGAACGCGCGCGGCGCCGCCTTGGCGATTCCGAGGCGCGTCAAATCAGCGCGTTGGCTGATCGCGCTGGGCGAGTCGGGATGGCCTTCGGCCACGGCCAGAATCGAAATCAGCGGTTGCCGCAAATCGCGTGCGCAGTCGGCGCGACTGACCACCACCGCCGCGCCGCCATCGCTTTCCAAGCTGCAATCAAACAAGCGTAACGGATCGGCAATCATGCGCGAGGCCTGATGCTCCTCCACCGTGAGTGGTTTAGTCATCATCGCGTTGCCATTCAAGATCGCGTGGCGCCGCGTATTGACAGCGATCTCCGCGAACTGCAGCGAGGTGGTGCCGTAGAGCTCCATGTGGCGTCGGGCCATTGGCGCGTAGAGTTGTGCCGGCGCGAACGCGCCTACCGGCAATTCAAATTCCGCCACGGTACGAAACTGTGGTGCTTCGCGCATGCGCGTCGCAATCCGTCCGCCCGAGGCGCCATTGCGCGCGATAGGGATTAGGACATGGCGACAGATTCCGGTTGCAAGCGCTGCCGCGGCGCATTGCAGCGCGGCGACGGGGCTGGCGCCGCCCAGCGGTGTGGTCGCGGAAAAGCGCAGATCGGGGATCCCAAAATTGGTGACAAAGTCTTCCGCCACGACCCCGGTGCCGGTGTACGGAATAATGCCGTCAACGTCTTTGGGATCGAGCCCCGCGTCGCGAATCGCGGCTAGGGCGCATTCGAGATGCAGTGCCAACACGCTTTTGCCAGCGTGCTTGGAATAGGTGGTTTCGCCCACTCCACTGATGACGGATTGTCGATGCAACATGGTTTGTGGCGCGATACTGGTGGTGACTCGATGTGCGACTGACTTCGGCGAATCTTACTTGGACGTCCGTTCGGCGATTCTAATCCACTCTTGTTCCTTCAGCTGATAATGTTTCGG
>JAYUEZ010000535.1:0-8414 GCA_043738965.1 Gammaproteobacteria bacterium | reverse complement strand
GTCGGCGATCCGGCACGCGCCGCGAAGGCAATCTATTCGATCGTTGCAGCCGAAAATCCTCCACTGCACCTGGTGCTCGGCAAGGATGCACTCAGCCGCACTCGTCGAACGCAAGAACACCTCAGCACCGATCTGACAACTTGGGAGCAAGTAACCACGGCTACCGAATTCGCCGAAGAGGCGCCAAGCTAGTGCTGTGTGAATTCGTCCGCGTCGAAGAGAAATAGGCGCACGTCCAAGGAGTTTCGTTACACCGTACCGATCCTTGCGACCAGAATTAGCCCATAAACATCATGGCGTCAGGAGGGAGGCAGCCATCTCATCGATCAACTGCCGCTGCAGCATTACTTGTCGTTCATTCGGCTGCCACGCTTCAAACATCGCAAGCGTCGGATCTTCGACGCCACTTCGCTCGCCAGACAGCGCTTCCATGATCGCAACACCGCAGAATGGCACGATGGCTTCTGCGTAGCCGCCTTCGTGCACCAGTACGAGCCTGCCATCACAGTGTCGATCGGCCAGGGCCATCACGTGCTCGGTCATGGCGCGGAACGTGCCGGCGTGCGCCAGCATACGCGCAAGCGGGTCTGCACCGTTGGCATCAAGTCCCGACGACACCACGATTAGCTCTGGCCGGAAGCGATCGAGTGCTGGTGTCACGATCTGTTGCATGGCGTGGAGATACGCATCATGTCCACTCCCGGGCAGAAGCGGGACGTTGATGTTGTAACCTTCACCACGGCCCGCGCCGCGATCGGCCGCGCCGCTGTAGCCGGGTGGAAAGCATCCTTCCTGATGCACAGAGATCGTTAGCACATCGTCACGCTCGTAGAAAATGTGCTGCGTGCCATTGCCATGATGAACGTCCCAGTCGAGGATCGCCACGCGTTCGAGTCCGTGTTTCGCGATTGCTTCCTCCACCGCAATAGCTACGTTTGCAAGCAAACAGAAGCCCATCGGCGTCTCGGGCAAACAGTGATGACCACCCGGGCGACATAGTGCATAGCCGTTTTGATAATGCCGTGTCAGTACGTCATCCACTACCTGCACGGCCAGTCCCGCTGCCTGCTTCGCGATCTCGTAACTGCCAGGTCCAAACGGTGCGATGACGCCGATCTCACCGCCATTAGCGTCCGACATCGTTTTGAATTTTTCCAAATAGGACTGGGGATGCACGCGCAGCAGCGCCTCTTCAGTTGCCAGCGGCGCGCTGGTGAAGACGAGCTTGTCCGCAAGTTGGGATACTTGCAGAAGCGAGAGGATTCGCCGCTTCGACTCCGGAGAATCCGCCAGCCCCGCACCCGCTGGCGGCTGGACCCAGCGCCCTACCGGCAGGAACAGCGAGAAAAGACCGGACGTGCCATGCCATAGGCATTTCTCATCGTGGAAAAATGCAGTTTTCAGAGGCGGGTTCGCTGGCGCGGTCATGACAACTCCTGAACGATCGGGCCCGTCATTAAAACTTCAGTTAGCCCTTCGCGCCTTGATGGGCATGTCCGCACAGCAATAGTTGTTGAGCGAACGGCTGAGCCTCACGCAACGTCTGCTCGAAACCACCGGTGAGCCTATAGAGCATATCGCGAAACTAGCCGGTTTCGGATCGGCGGTGTACCTGCGACAGCATTTCAAAACAACGTTCCGTGTGGCGCCGAGCGTGTCGCGGCAGACATTTGCGGCACCCTGAGCGCGCTTGATCACAGCCCGTCCCTAGGCCGTCAAGTCATCCATAATCGTGATACTCGGCGATTCGACCATTGCGAATCGTCCACAGACAGGCGAGTTCGAGCTGGATTTTCTCGCCTTTTTTGGCAAAGCCCTCGATGTCCACCGTGGGCATCGCTTCCCACGTTAGTTCCGTGGCGACATGTTCGCCCGCCGCGAATTGGCGGCGCACGGAGTGGAAGCGCCGGTCCGGAAGCAGCCCTTCGAACTGGGTCATGATCGCAAGCATCGCCTCCTGTCCGTCGAGCGCGACACCTCGATTATGATGCTCCACGTGGATGTCATCAGTCATCAGGTTTCGAAGCGTGCCGAAATCTTTGGCGTTGTAAGCCGCAATCCAGCGATTGGCGACAGCAATCGAATCACTCATGATCTAGGTCTCCTCATTATTCACGGTCAACGTTAAGTGCTAATTCGTGCGTGCGGCAATTTTTAGAATCGGCGTTACAAAGAGCATGCACGCTCTCGATCCCGCGAACAAGGACGACTATCCTTGCCCATCAGATGCTTTACGGTTGAACGAGGGATCCCGCGTGAACGCAGATTTGAAATCCATTCGACTTGATACCCAAGTTGATGTCGCTGATTACCGCGACAAGAAACGCTACGCCTGGCTGCTTACGCCGGTATGGGTCCTGATGCCGGCGCTCAGTGTTTATCTCGCCTGCATCACCGGAAACGCGGCGTACTACTGGCTGACACCCGTGCTGCTGTACTTCGCAATGCCGTTACTCGACGTGGTGACCGGCAGTGACTTAAACAACCCGCCGGAGAGCGCGGTGCAAAAATTGGACGAGGACCATTATTACAAATACATCCTCTATGTCACGGTGGCGTGTCACTACCTAACGCTCTTCGTAGGGGCGTGGGCGGCGGGAACGCAAAATCTTGATTGGGTGGCTTATGCGGGGCTCGCGCTTTCGGTGGGGATCATGAACGGTTTTGCCGTGGCGACCGCGCATGAGCTCGGACACAAGAAGAGCGCGGTTGAACGCTGGCTCGCCAAAATCTGTTTGGCGACCGGCGCCTATGGTCAGTACATGATCGACCATAACCGTGGGCATCATAAAGAAGTGGCGACACTGGAAGACTCTGGCTCAGCGCGCTTCGGTGAGAACTTCTATCAATTCGCCATGCGCCAGTTACCGCACAGCACGATCTTGCGGCCGTGGCGGCTAGAAAAGGAACGGCTGGGTCGCGCGGGCAAAGGCCCCTGGACGCTCACGAATGAGTTTCTGCAGCCCGCATTGATCTCGTTAATGATCTATAGCGCGCTCCTCGTGACGTATGGCTTGGTGCTCATTCCGTTCTTGCTGTCGGTCGCGGCAATCGCCTACTTGTTTTTGACCCTGGCCGATTTCATCGAGCATTACGGCCTGCTGCGTCAGAAGACACCGGATGGGCGCTATGAACGCGTGCGACCCGAGCATTCTTGGAACACCAATCACATCGCGTCGAACATCATTTTTTTTCACGTGCAGCGCCATTCGGATCATCACGCCTGGCCCACGCGGCGTTATCAGTCGCTACGGAATTTTGACCGGCTGCCCACCTTGCCGTCTGGCTATCCCGGCATGTTTGGGATCGCGCTAATCCCTGCGTTGTGGCGCACGGTGATGTATCCCCGTGTGTTGGCGGTGTATGGCGGCGACGTCACCAAGGTCAACATCGATCCCACACAGCGCGAAGAAATGCTGTACCGGTATGCCCCACACACGGAGACACCGGCATGTGAGCCGACTTCTATCACCGAAAATTTTTCGCGGACGCCAGGCACGACCGCGGCGGCATTAACCACAACGCGTTACGAATGCCCGGGCTGCGGTTACACCTATGACGAGCGCGTCGGTGACGCGCGACAGGGTTTCCCGGCAGGCACACCTTGGGCACAAATTCCGGTGCAATGGTCCTGCCCCGATTGCGCCGTACGCGACAAGCCCGACTTTAAAAGGGTCGAGAGTTGATCCCGCGTAGCGTTGTCGCTAAGCGTTGGAACGCGCCGGCTTGAATGCCTGGAGGTCAATGATGAAAAGCGCGATGAGTGCGAGCACTCCAAATAAATAAGCGGGTCCGAGCGCCAACGCGCTAAAAATGTCGCCAGCGCCGAATCGATTATCACCGAAGCTTAAACCCCGATTTGGCGTGAAGTTGCCGAACAACAGCGTGCAGAAAATCATGAATATGCCGTGGCCGGCCATCTTGCGTTGCAAATTATTTGACATCTTTCGTTCCTCGTTGCGCGTTGACGCTGCGCTATCCACTCGTTTTTGTGAATGTTAAGCATCGATCGCGCGACGGTGATAACGACTGGCATAGAACATCAGCGGCGTCCCGTCCTCGTTTCCACACGCCGTTACTTGCGCGACAAACAGGGAGTGATCATGGACCTGGACTTTCTCGAGTACGTCGCACTCGAACCAGGCTAGACAGCTTTGCAGAGTCGGCACGCGATCGCGCACGACGAATTCCGGCCGCAACGATTCCTGCGGGCGGCCGCTGAAGTGGGCTGAATAAGGCAGTTGCGTTTCACTCAAAATGCACGCGCCATAACGACCGTTGCGCGTGATCAATCGATTGGTCTTGCCCGCTTTCACCGAGACCAATACCGTCGGCGGCGCTAGGCTCACCGAAGTGAAGCTGTTGACAGTCATCCCGTGGACCTTGCCATCGTCTTCGCACGTAACGACGACGATGCCCGTCGTGAAGAGCGATACCGACTGGCGGAATAAGGCAGAATCCAACGGGGTTTCGTCGACCATGCCATCCTCAAGGCTATCGAGCCAATCCTGCTCATGTTCCGGGCTTTTCAGAGTTGGACGGCGTGAACCGGAACTGATCATGCGGATTCCCCTACGAGCCGGTCACCAGCCGATTCAGGCGACTTTGCCCGTGTGGCGAGCGCAAGCCGCGACGCGCACCAAGCCCGCATGCGCTCGACGCTCGCAAAGCAATCCCATTGCCGCTCGGGATAGTTGAAGTTGTCCGTGAATTCATCACTGAGCGCGCGATGCTGGCTCAACTGGAAAATAAACTGCTGCAGTTCCAGCGGCATGGCTTTCAAGTTGGTCAACATGAAGTTCGTCCAGCGGGTAGCGCCGAGCACACGATCTTGTCGGCGCAAATTAACGTGCTCAACAAAGCGTTCGTCATAGATTTCCTGCGCGACAATTTCTTCGCCCAGGATCCACGCCGCGTAGGACGCCATATTCGCGCCTTGCCCCAACACCGGATCCATAACCGCTTGCACGTCGCCGAGTGCCACGGCGAGCTTGCCGCCTTCGAGCACGACATGCGATTTACGCACCGTGGGCGTGACGCCGCCCTGCAGAATGTCGAGCGGTCCATTGGCGAGATCGAACTCTTTTTCATCGATGCGCGCGGCGCAGGTGGGGTAGTGTTGACGCAACTTGCCAAGTAACAAGTCTAAGAAGGCGCGCGGATTATCGTCGTACTTGGTCTTGGCCAAGATCTCCAAATCGCCACCGTGGATGTTTTCGATCACGAGCGCCGCCGCCAGGCCGTTGAAAGTCCAGGTGGGGATTTCGATCATTTCCCCCGCACCAGGAGAGAAATACATCGTCACCGCGCGGATGGGCGGGGCTTTGATTCCCTTGAACAGCCCCACACACAACGCGCGCTGTGGACGGTCGAACGGCGAATGCGCCGGTTCGTGTTGGAACAGTTGCCCTAAGGGGCCCTTGCCCGTGCAGACCACGATGAGATCGAACTGGGCGCTCAAGGTCGATACCTCGTCGCTTTTGATTTCGCGATATTCGATGTAGCCGCCTCGCGCGAGGAAATCTTCCATCAGCTTTGGCTGATAGATGCGGTAGTCAATCGCACGACTCGGTGCGTGCAGGTCGCCGAAGAACTCGATTGGCTGCGGCTTCACGCCAATGTAGTAGTAGTGCCCGAAGTACCCATACTGCTGACCCGGCCAGTGATTGACGCCGAGCGCGGTTTCGCGATCGACGGTGACCGCATGGTGAGCGACCGTATTCAACAGCCGCATGCCGCGATATTCCTCGGGCGCGCGGTCCGTGAAGAGCGTGACGTCTACGTCGTGCTGGCGCAGATACAGTCCCAAATGGAGGCCAGCCGTCCCGGCGCCCACAATTCCCACCCGCTTGCCCATCGTGTTTTCGCTCCTCAAGGTTTCGCACATCAACCGTCACGTCCGGACGGGATTTTGAATCACCTCGATCCAATCCGAAACATCTGATATAGATTAATACTTATTCCAAATTCGATTGAATACATGGATCCACTCCAAGCGTATTCGGCGTTCGTGCGGGCTTTCGAGGCCGGCAGTTTCTCCGCGGTGGCGCGTGAGATGAGGTCGACCCAGTCGGCGGTTAGCAAACAGATTGCCGCGCTGGAGAAAAGTCTAGGCGTCCAGTTATTCGCGCGCACCACGCGGCGACTGCAACCGACCGGCGAAGCCCTCCGACTCTACGAGCATGTGCGGCAATTACTAGACGCCGTGGAATCGCTTAGGACGACCAACGACCGCGAGACTAAAGTCAGCGGCACCTTGCGAATGACCATCCCGAGTAGCTACGGCCGTCGGCAAATTTGCCCGAAGCTGCCGACGTTCATGCAGCGCTTTCCGGATGTTCGTCTCGATATCGTGCTGACTGACCAAGTGGTCGATTTGATTGGCGAGGGATGTGAACTCGGCATCCGGCTGGGCAATCTTGCCGCCAGCACCTTGATGGCGCGCCCGATCGGATCTATTGAACAAATCCTGGTGGCTTCTTCGGAATATTTAATCCGGCGCGGTGTTCCCGAGTCGCCCGTCGAACTCGCCGAACATCCGTGCATCGTCTACGGCGGCGGCAGCCGTTGGACGCGCTGGGAGTTTGAATCAGAAAGTGGTCGCCACGTGGTGGATGTTGGCGGCCCAGCGCATATCAATGACCCGGAAGCGATGTACGAACTGGTGTGCGCGCATCAGGGCATCGCGCTTATTCCGGACTGGGTCATCGGGGACGATATCAAAACCGGCCGCGTCCAATGGCTGCTGCAAGATTACTATCCGCTCGCGCAACGCGTGAGCGTGGTGTATCCACAAACGCGTTTTTTATCGCTGCGCGCGCGGAGTTTTATTGATTTTATTTTGGCCGAACAGCGGCAGACTAGATGAATAATGCAGGAGTGACTAGAGTGGCGTTGAGGTCGACTATTCCACAAGGAGTTTGGTACGGGACGTCCATTTCCATGGCCAATTCTCTGAAGTATTCGATTGTCGGTTCTTCTATCCGAATGGTGATCGGCTTTTTGAGCTTCTTCGCATCAGGATTACGCTTCGCCTTCGAAAAATCGTAGTGCTCTTTCATCGTTTTCTTGACGCATGAAGCGTCCGCTCCAACGGCTTAGACCGTATTCGAGGGCTCTCTAAAGCGCGGTGGTATGTCGTCTGCGAATGGATAGAAATGAAAGTATGGCCTCGACTCCTCAACCACTCGACGAACAGAGGGCCGATCCATTAGCCGGTCGAAGTAGTCCCGGAGATGTCCGAGTGCTGCCGGCAGCGGCTGAAGCGTATTGGCATAAAAGAGAGCCGGCGCCGCCGCGCAATCGGCAAGGCTGAAATCTTCATGTGCGGCCCATGCTCGCGAAGCAACCTGGCGGTCGATAACACAATACGTCGCCTCTAACAGAGCGCGAGGGCCGGACATATCCGCGTGTGTTTGATGGAGCCGATCTCCAACAATCTGTTGCATCGGCGTCTGAACGTAGTTATCAAAGATTCGATCCCATAATCGAACCTCGATAGCGCTGTCCCGGTCAGTCGGGATCAGTCGCTTCTTTCCCGGATAGTGGTGGTCGAGATAATCGATAATAGCCGAGGACTCAGGGAGACTACGGTTGCGCTCAGAGTTGTGGAGCACGGGAAACTTACACAGTGGCCAATGAGATCGAAGTATTTCTCTGTGATCTTCGTCACTCAGGTCAATAATCTGGGCATTGAAGGGCGTCCCGGCCTCGTACAGTGCAATAAGCACCTTGTGACAATAGGACGACAGAGGGTGGTAGTAGAGCGTCAAGGACATGATGGAGACTCTTTGGACATTTGCGGCGTTACGGGTTGCGTTGTCGATGAATAATGCGGCCTACCGCTGCCCGTGACCGGCGCCGGCCATGACAGTTACCGCGCAGCGCCACCGCGTTTTACCCGGCGTCCCGTCGACGGGTTGGTTATACGTGATGCTTGCTCTGCAATGCTAAGTAAACCGTGCAACGCTTCATTAACTGCCTTTGATGTGGGAAATGCTTTCGCGATATCCGGCTCAAGTAGTGCTACCGAAGTGCCTTCACGTGCTTCGACATAGAATTTTCCGCGTTCGAGTTTCGTAAAGTCAGATCGCTTGTACTCCTTACGCATTTCATCCTTAGGCTTCTTCATAAATTTTTCGCTCGCTGCGCGTTACTGGTCGCGCGGTAATGATTCGAATCTTCCCGGGGCGGTAAGTGTGACATACAGATAGAAGGTGCCCCAAGCTTGAATAACCAAAGGTGATGTACCGGTCTTCTTCATCGGAATGATCGGGGTCCGGACCTGACAGCGCCAGAGGGTCAAGAAATACTGTTGACGCCTCGTCAAAGCTGACACCGTGTTTTTCAAGATTTATTGCGGCCTTTACGTCGTCCCACTCATACTCCATGGCGTGCGGCTCCGCTTCCAATCA
>JAYUEZ010000534.1:0-8426 GCA_043738965.1 Gammaproteobacteria bacterium | reverse complement strand
CCGAACAGCAAGAGCC
Source organism: Gammaproteobacteria bacterium (assembly GCA_043738965.1). GTDB lineage: Bacteria > Pseudomonadota > Gammaproteobacteria > CAIKBL01. The sequence goes on along the minus strand of JAYUEZ010000534.1, from coordinate 8,410 downwards.
AGGTGAGTGCGATACCGAAGAGGCGCATTAAATAATCCTTGGGCGACGCGACACGGCCTTTACCAAAGAGGCGTCAGTCGATGATTCCTTCAAGTATTCTACTCAGCAACGCGCGCGGTCACGCAAAAACTTTATCCCTTCCAGCTTCCTATGCTTTCAGTGTTTTGGTATTTAGCCCGACGAGTTGGGTGCGTGTTGGTCGGCATGCTGATCGCGACTTCGGTGCTCGCCCATCAATCCAGCGCGAGTTATCTCAATCTCGCGCAGGAGGGAATGGAGTTTTCGGCGCAATGCGAGATCGCCGTCCACGATCTCGCGCCGGTGTTGGGTCTCGATGGTAACGACGATGGACTAGTCACTTGGCCTGAGATCCGAGCACGTGGCGCCGAGATTGCCACTTACGCGACGGCCTGCACGGCTACGACCATTGCGCTGTTCTGGTTGGTCGAACGCCTCCGCTAGTTGAGGCTGCGAGTAAAAACGCCCGTCAGGAGCTAGTGTGAGCGCAATAGTTAGGGAAGGTCTGCAAAAGGCGGAGCTTCCTGCGGCACACAGAGTTTCCTTAGCGCTTTTTCACACCTGGGTTGGATGGGCTAAAACTTCAGCACGCGCTGCGCGAGGCCGAGCGTACCGGTATATTTGAGACGTCCCTCGAAGACTAGTAATGACACGCAATCACTGTCGGCCGTTACCACCGGCTGATGCGTGATCGCTTCGTCGTTTTCATCGACGTCGCCAACGCCATACCGTTGATCCTTAGTGCGGTAAGCACCGTGCAAGATAAGCGTCAGTTCAGCGCCGCCATGGGTGTGCTTCGGCATCGCGGCGCCCGCATCGCCGTGCAACAACCAAATTCGTTCGTCGTCGCGATCTTGCAGGCGCGCAATGCGTAATCCGGCGGTTCCCGAGCGCCAGTCGAGCGCCTGCCAGTCGAAGCCCAGTGCCGCCGCTACGTAGCCGCGCAGATTTGTCTGCTTTTCCGGAGCGGCACGCGGTCTCGAGGCGTACGCACCGGAAGCGGCCGCTGCCGCACGGATCGTCGCCGGTTGTAAGCGTGGGGCGAGGCCCGGTGCTTCGTTGACTAACCGCGTGCCAAGGTGATCCGCAACCCGCAGTTGCGCACGACACTCGGCGCAGACCTCCAAATGGCCGCCGATCACGGCGCCGAATCCGCGCGTCAGCGTGCCGGCCGAATAATCCACGAGCCACACTAGATCGGGATGTTGGGCGATGTTCATGTGGAGCCTTCAAGCAAGGTTCTGACTCGGGTGAAGCCAAGTCGAACACGCGATTTCACAGTACCGATCGGTAACCCGAGTTCACGTGCAATCTCGCGATGTGATTTTCCCTCGACGTACGCCATGACCAGCACTTGCGCCTGTTCCGGCGCTAATTGTTGTAATACGGCGACGGTTCTGTCGCCATCGATGCGTTCGGCATGGCGCTCATCCAGGCAATCAGCGGCATGTTCCGCAAAATACGTTTCGAAGACGCCGTGTTCGCGTTGTTGCGCACGCTTTAAATCGATAAGCGCGTGACGAGCCAGCGCGAACACCCAGGTGCGGGCCGAGGCGCGCGTCGAATCGAACAGGCCGGCCTTGGTCCACACGGTTAGCCAAATGTCCTGCAAGAGATTTTCGCCGTCCGCCGACGTGCATCCCCCACTGCGGATGAGGTAGCCGTAAACTTTTTTCGCCAACGCGTTAAATAGCGTGTCGAACGCCGCGGCGTCCTGTGTGGCACTGATCCGTAGCAGCAGCGCGGTTTCAAATTCGATGCGATCAGCGGTCACAACCTTATTCGTCACCGGCGTTAGGCTAACCCGACGCGCTGTGGGGTCACGGTTAAGAGGAAACTTAAAGTGCTGGAGTGCGATCGCAGTCATCGCCCTATTACGGGTGGCTGCGCAATTTGGATCACTCTAGCATGGGTTCCAAGTGGGTCCCCAAATTGAACAAGAGGTTCATAGGGCGGCCACGTGACCGCGAGCGTCGTTTACGCGGCGGCCCCTAGGGCGAGGTGGTTAAGTTGCTGTAGTGCGTCGCCGAAGGCTGCAACATCACCAATGATGATTAACGCGGGCGCTTTAATCGCGGCGTTCAAGGCAGTGACCGTTAACGCCCCGAGCGAGGTCACCACCACGCGTTGCGCTGGTGTACAGCCATTTTCGATGAGGGCGACCGGGGTGTCCGCGGCGCGACCATGAATTAGTAATTCGCGCTCGATGGTCGCGATTTTGGCGACCCCCATATAAAACACCACCGTCTGTTGCCGCCCGACGAGCGTTGACCAATCTGGTCCGCCCTGCGCACTGGCCTGGTGGCCGGTAACGAGTGTTACCTGTTGAGCCAGCGCGCGATGCGTCAAGGGGATGCCAGCATAAGCCGCGCAACCCAGCGCGGCCGTAATGCCAGGGATGATCTCATACGGAATATTGGCCGCGATGAGCGCTTCGATTTCCTCGCCCCCGCGCCCGAAGATCAACGGATCGCCGCCTTTCAAACGCACGACATAGCGATTACGTCGCGCCAGTTCCACCAAGCGCGCGTTAATCGCCGCTTGCGTGCAGACCGTTTCATCGCGAGTCTTGCCGACGTACTCACGCCGTGCCGATGGCTTGCCAAGCGCCACGATCGTGGACGGCACCAGACGGTCGTAGAGGATGACGTCAGCCCGCTCAAGCGCGCGCACGGCGCGCACGGTTAGCAGCTCGGGATCACCCGGACCGGCGCCTACCAGCGACACTAGGCCAGAGGAATGGGCCAATGCGATGGGTGATTTCGTCGTCACGCGGCCACTCCACGCCCCGCGGCGAGCGCCTGCGCGGCCGCGGCAAACGCCACGCCGCTCAAGATGGCGGGCACGTGGCCGGCGCGCACCAGATAGTTTCCGAAATGTTCGCCCGATTCACGCTCGGCGGCGTAGCGCGCCACCAAGGGGGCAAGGACCTCGAGTATTTCGATTTCATTCAAGGCTTCGCGATAGGGCGCATTCATGCGCGTGCCGTCGAAGGCCGCACCGAGGTACAGGTTGTAGCGTCCGGGCGCCTTGCCGACCAAGGCAATCTCCGCCAGATACGGCCGCGCACAGCCGTTGGGGCAGCCCGTAATGCGCAGCGTCACCGGCGCGTCTGGCAATCCGTGGTCGGAGAATAACGCGTCGATCTTGGTTACAAAGTCGGCGACATAGCGCTCGCTTTCGGCCATCGCCAAGCCACAGGTCGGAAAGCCAACACAGGCCAACGCGAGTTGCCGGGTTTGACTGGCGCGATCGGTGTCGAGACCATGCTGGGTCAGGATTTCGGTGACGCGCGAGCGATTGCTCGCCGCAATATTCGCGAGCACCACATTTTGATTCGGCGTTAGGTGAAAATCGGCCAGCGCGGCGTTCGCGATTTCGCGTAGGCCCGTCAGTGCGCGCCACGCACCGACATCGGCGACTCGCCCACTCTCCACGAACAGCGTGAAATGCGCGGTACCGTCGAGCTCCATATGCCAGCTAAAGCGATCCCCCGTGTGTGTGAAATGAATGTCGCGAGCCGGTGTAAACCGCACCCCGGCGCGGGTTTCAACTTCTGCCTGGAACGCCTTGAGGCCCATGGTTTCGACGGTATATTTCAACCGCGCATGCTTGCGGTTGGTGCGATCGCCAAAATCGCGTTGGGTAGTGACCACTGCCGTGGCGATCTTCAACACCTCGGTTTTGTCGCAGTAACCCAAGACCTCGGCCAAGCGCGGATACGTCGCATGCTCACCATGGGTCATGCCCATGCCGCCACCGGCGACCACATTAAAGCCAGTCAGTTGACCGTGTTCGATAATCGCGATGAATCCCAGGTCCTGCGAGTAAATATCGACGTCATTGTCGGGCGGAACGACGAGACCAATCTTGAATTTACGCGGCAGGTAAGTGTCACCGTAAATCGGTTCCAACTCTTCCGCGGTATTGATAACGGGTTGTTGGTCGAGCCAAATCTCATGGTACGCCCGTGTACGCGGCGTTAGATGATCGCTTAACGCAGCCGCGAATGCGGTCACCTCCGTGCGTGCACTGGCGGGTGATGGCAGCGTGGTGCACATGACATTGCGATTCACATCGCCGCAGGCGGCGAGCGTATCAAGCAGCGCGTGGTTGATCTCGGCGACAGTGGCTTTCAAGCGCCGCTTGATCACGCCGTGCAGCTGAAAGGTTTGGCGGGTGGTCAGGCGCATGGTGCCATTGGCATGGGTGCAGGCAATGCGGTCCATCGCAAGCCATTGCGCGGCCGTGCAAATGCCGCCTGGCACCCGCGCGCGGATCATGAATTGATAGGCGGGTTCGAGGCGTTGTTGGCGCCGCTCATTGCGCAGATCGCGATCGTCCTGCTGATAAATGCCATGAAACTTGACGAGTTGCGTGTCGTCGTCGCGGAGCGCGCCGGTGAGTGGATCAGCGAGGCTCTCGACGAGTGAACCCCGCAGGTGGCGGCTTGCCAACTTGATGTCTTCGACTGGGGACAGTGGAGTGCTCACGCTCAATACACGTCACGGCGATAACGGCCAGCCCGCTGCAACGTCTGCACGTAATCGCGTGCCTGCTCGTCAGTCATGCCGCCGGCTTCCCGAATCGCGGCGGTGAGCGCCGCGTGCACGTCTTTCGCCATGTGTTTGGCGTCGCCGCAGACATACAAGAACGCGCCATCTTCAAGCCATGCATACAGATCGCGTGCCGCTTCGCGTACGCGATCCTGGACATAAATTTTGGCCGTCTGATCGCGCGAGAACGCGACATCGAGGCGGTGCAATAGGCCGCTCGCGAGCTGCTTCTGCCATTCGAGTTGATAGAGAAAATCTTCGTGCTGCGTGCGTTCACCGAATAACAACCAATTGCGGCCACGTGCGCCGCGTGCCGCGCGTTCGGCGACGAAGCCCCGAAATGGCGCCACGCCAGTACCCGGACCGATCATGATGACGGGGGCGTTGTCGTCCACTGGCAGATGAAAATTAAGATTAGCTTCGAGCCGCAGTGACACGTTGGCGCCGGCGGCCAGATCCCCCAAGAAGTTCGATGCCGCGCCGTAACGAATCTCGCCAGCGTGTGCATCCCGCACGATCGCGACCAGCAGGTGCGCCTCGTCGGGGCTCGCGAGCAGCGACGAGGCGATCGAATACGTGCGCCGTGCAAGCGGACGTAACAGGCGAATGAACTCATCTAGCGTCAAGATCGTCGGCGCCAGTTTCAGCACATCCACCACCTGGTTGGATTCGAGGTAGGCGGCGAACTTATCACCCTGATCGGGCGCTAGGACTTCAGCCAAGCGTGGATGATTGGCGCGTGCTTGAAACGCCGTTAAAAATTGGCGATTTAACAGCGTTAACTCCACATCCTCGAGCAGTGTTTCGCGCATGCCGCGCGGTCCGCGTGGACCATTCACGGTTTCGTCGCCCGTTGCGCCGAGGAGCGCGAGTACGGTGTCGACGAGGGGTGATGGATTCAGTGGTAACACGGCGAGGCCATCACCCGGTTGGTAGGGCAACGCGCCGCCATCAATGCCGAATTCGAGATGTCGGACGTCCTTGCTCGAAGCACGGCCCGTGATCTTTTGATTCAGCAACAATTCCGCGCTTAGGGTTGGATGTTCGATTTCTAGCGTCGTGGCCTTCGGCGCGGACTCGACTACTACAATACGCGGAGGCGCTTGTGTGCGTAGTTGTTCACCGGCGCGCTTCAACGCTTCCTCGTTCCACGCGGCCGCCGGTGCGGCAAAATCGAGATCGCAATCCACGCGTGCTAGTAAGCGGGTTGCGCCGAGTTCGATTAACCGTTCGTCTAACAGCTGCCCAGTGCGGCAGAAATACGGATAACTCGAATCACCGAGGGCGAGCACGCCGAATTTGAGTTTTTCGAGGCGTGGGGCGTTCGCCGCCTGCAGAAATTCGAAAAATGACACGGCATCTTCCGGCGGATCGCCGTCACCTTGGGTGCTAACGACAAACAGTACCGCGGTTTCTTGTTTGAGTTGGCGTGGCGGATAGTCGGCGAGACTGACGAGGCGCCCCGTGATGCCGGCGGCAGTGACCTGCCGGTCCAGGGCTTCAGCCACGCGCTTGGCATTCCCCGTCTGCGATCCGTAACAGATCAGCAGCGTGCGCGCGTTTTTCGCGGCGTCGGCCGGCGCCACCGCTGGTACGATGACACCACCACGAGTGACCGCCAGGCCAGCTAGATACCCGCTGGTCCAGATCAATTCGTCGCGGGTGAAATCGGCCACCGCCTGGGTCACCCGCGCGAGTTGCTCGCGGTTCGGTGGTGGTTCAAGCGGTACTGTTGCGGTCGTCGACACGCCGAGATCCTTAATCTTTGCTCGATGAGCGTGCAGTCTAGGGGGCTCTATCGCCGCGCGGAATGAAATTCTGGCTATAACGACCTATGGGGTCGACATAACCAAGCCACCAAACTCGGCGATCTGCCACTACCCGCGGTAATGCCATAGTAACCAGGCGCCAAAGATCAGCCGGTAATAGGCAAAGACGGCAAAACTGTGCTGGGACACAAAGCGCAATAAAAACCGAATGGTCGCCAGTGCGCTAATAAAGGCCATCACGAAGCCGACGACAAACACGCCCAAGTCATCCACCACGAGCGTATTCCAGCTCTTTAAGAGATCATAAGCGGTGGCGGCAAACATCACGGGAATCGCCAGGAAGAACGAAAATTCGGTGGCGGCGGGGCGCGATAAGCCGGTCACCATGCCGCCCATGATGGTCGCACCGGAACGCGAAACCCCCGGAATCAGCGCTAAAACCTGCGCGCAGCCGATCTGTAGCGCTTGTGTCCGCGTTGGCCCCACGTCTGCGGTACTTGTACGCCGTTTAAGCGCGTATTCGATCAATAAAATCGCGAGCCCGCCGAGGAGCATGGCGTAAGCAACTACCCGCGGTGAAAACAGCCACTTTTTAATGGTGTCGTGTGCGATAAATCCGATGGCAGCAGCCGGCAGAAAAGCGATCAGGAGATTTAACACGAAACGATTCGCGTCCCCACGCCGACCAACACCCTTCGCCACCTCGCGGAGGCGGTCACGGTAGTACCAACATACCGAGAGAATAGCCCCGAGTTGGATAAAAATCTCGAAGGTTTTGTCGGCATCTCTGTTAAAATCAAGCCAATCGCCGACCACGATTAAATGCCCGGTGCTCGAAATAGGCAGGAACTCCGTCAGGCCTTCGACCACGCCGAGCAGCGCTGCCTTTAAATAAAGTGCCTCGTTCACTAGAAATTATTCCCCCGTTAAAGACCCAACATACCGTGGCCACGCGTTCCCCTGGCCGCTTCGAACCTCGAGGGTAGCATGAGTGTAGTGCCGCAATTATTGCTGATGCTGGTCGTTATTTTGATTGCGGCCGAGCTATTCACTAATGCGGTCGAGCATTTGGGCGAGCAACTGGGGATCTCTGAAGGCGTGACCGGTTCGTTGTTCGCGGCGATGGCGACCGCGATGCCGGAAAGCACCATTCCGCTGGTCGCGATTTTCGCCGGCACGGCGGACGCCGCGGTTAATGCGGAAATTGGCATAGGGGCGATTCTTGGGGCGCCGTTGATGTTGGCGACGTTGAGCTTCGCGGTGACTGGCGCGTCCGTGCTTGGACGGCGCGGCTGGGCGGGTCACATTCGACCGGAACGATCTGGCCTGTCGCGCGATTTGACGTTTTTTCTGCTCGGCTTCGGTTTGGCGATATTGGGGTTATGGATCCCCGAATCGCAACGTCTGGCGCGCGCGCTGCTGGCCTTGACGTTGGTCGCGACCTATATCGTCTACGTCCTGCGCACGATTAAAGTCTCGGCGCAGTTAGTTGAGGCCGGACACGGTACTGAAGCGCATTCGGAAATGTACCTATGTCGTGCCGGGTTGCCCGATCACGGCGTCGTGATCGGGCTGCAAGTCTTGGTCGGCGTGACGCTGTTGGTGCTCGGCGCCAAAGGCTGCGTGGACGCCGTCGAACAAGTCGCCGCCGGGAGCGGTGTGTCGGCCTTGCTCCTGTCGTTGTTGATCATCCCGGTCGCGACCGAATTGCCGGAGAACGTCAACAGTTTGTTGTGGATTCGGCGGGGGAAAGACACCTTGGCGATTGGCAACATTACCGGTGCGATGGTGTTTCAAGGGTGTCTGCTGCCAGCGATGGGGATCTTGATGACGCCGTGGACGCCGACGCCACCGGTACTTGCCGGCGTTGCGCTCGCTTATGCGGCGGGATTATGGCTGTTATGGCACGCGCAGCGTGGCGATTTGCGCGTGTGGCATTTGGGCGTGAATGGTCTTTTCTACGCCGGATTTATTTTGGTGTTATTCCGCACGACATGACGTGGCGTGAGGTTAATACCGCACATGACGTGCCGCGCGGTCCAGGTTACGCGCAGCGCTGACACAGGC
>JAYUEZ010000533.1:0-3202 GCA_043738965.1 Gammaproteobacteria bacterium | reverse complement strand
GTTGTGAGCGCGTGGCGCTGACGCTCGAACGCGCCGGTTACAAGGTCGGTGTGCTCTCCGGTGATGTACCGCAGAAGAAACGCGAGAGCCTGCTCGCGGGCTTCGTTAAAGGCGACTTGAGTCTGCTGGTTGCCACCGATGTGGCGGCGCGTGGGCTGCATATTCCCGGCGTCAGTCACGTGTTCAATTTCGATTTGCCGTTTGATGCCGAGGACTATGTGCACCGCATTGGCCGCACCGCGCGACTCGGCGCCGAGGGCGACGCCATCAGTTTCGCCTGCGACGAATACGCGATTGGGCTACCCGATATCGAAGCCTTCATCGAAATGAAGATCCCAGTCGCGGCCGTTGATCCAGCGTTGCTCCTGCCATTACCGCCACGGCGCGCGCCGCGCGCCCACGGTGAGACGGGTGGCGAGACGGTGATTGAGGATGCGCTGAGCGCGGCCAATGCCGAACGCCAGCGACGGCGCGAACGCGATGGCGGTGGACGTCGCCGCGAAGGAGGTGAGCGCAGCGGCCCCGCGCGTGGTCGCAGTGGAACGCGGCCGGGAGGAGGTCCTCCGCGCGGCGAGCGGCCGCCGCGTGCGGCGCAACCACAGGAATCAATCGTCGAAGCACCAGTCCGCGTGTCGCCAAACCCCGAGCGCGCACCAGCGACGAACGCGAATGAAGGTGAGCAACAGCAACGGAAGCGTCGACGACGTCCACGGCGGCCGCATGATGGCGCGGCGACCGCAGATCCGATGATCCCTGCGGTTGCAGACAAGCCGGTGACCAGCAGCGGTGATGAACCGCCGAAACTGCGGACCCGTCTCAAACAGAAGATGAAGTCCTGGTTCCAGCAGTTTCGCGCGCCGAGCAGCGGTCCGCGGCACTAGCAGAGAAATCGACGCTCGATGAGAGGAGAGAGAATGCGGCAATTAATTAGCAATTCGGTGCTGCTTGCGCTATTAGCAGTTACGGGCGGGGCACAAGCAGATCCGGAAATGCGTTGTCGAATAGACGGCGCGTATATCAAGGTTTACGGTAAAAACGAAGCCGAACAACGCGAAGTTTGTGAGCGTCAGGGCGGCCAGTTCACACAGTATGTGCAGCAAGAACAGCAAAGCCGGGGTGGCGACCCACGCTCCAAGGCGATGAATTCAATCATGGGGCGGTGACGGGTCGGTCCGCTGCCGTTTAAATTTTCAGCAGCCGGTGGCGGAGCAGATTCAACGCGCTGATCACTGAAAATTCGCGGATCCGTTCGCGGTCGCCCGGTAATTGAATTCGTTCAGCGGTCGTCCCGGTCGCGTTGGCCAGGCCGATAAAGACGGTCCCTGGGCGCAGACCCGGCGCTCGAGTGGCATCATCAATCGCCGTGGTCGCGAGCCCGATATCGGCGCCCAGCGCGTCACGCACCGCAGCCGCGAGCGCTGCAGTCGTTTCCGGGTTGGCATGGGGCGCGGGCGGTACACTCAGCAGCCGCTGCTGCGCTTGCCCACTCGCAATCATCACGCCACCGCGAAACGCCTCGGCGGCCTCACGCACGGCACTTAAGCGCTGGCTTAACAAGCCACCGGTCGCGGTCTCAGCGACCGCTAGTGTCATGCCAGCGCGCTTAAGCGCGGTGAGAATCACCGACTCCATCGTCTGTTCGTCGATCCCAAACACACAATTCCCGAGGATTGCGCGCACCACGCTTTCCTCGTCCGCGATGATCTCACTGGCTAGGTGTTCGCTCGCCGCCTTTGCTGTGATGCGAACCTTGATGCCTTCAATTCCGCTGGCTTGATATGCGAGCGTCGCGCGGCCGGAAACATCGAGTTCCTCCATATGCGCGGCCAGCATCTCGGCCAGGCCAGATTCGGAATGACCCCAAGTGCGGAGCACGCGACTCTTGATCACGGCGGTCACACCCGCGCGGCGCTGGAGATCGGGCAGGATGGTGCCATGCATCATCTCGCGCATTTCGCTCGGGACGCCCGGCACGGCGTAGATCACTTTGTCGCCCACCGGGCAGACCAGCCCCGGCGCGGTGCCGGGCATTTCGCGGATGGTCGTGGCACCACGCGGCACGTCGGCTTGACGCAGATTGTTCGCGGGCATCGTGCGGCCTCGCGATTCGAACATCTGACGAATACGTTCACCGATGTGCTCGTCGCGCACCATCGTCACGCCCATTACTTCGGCGATGGCCTCGCGCGTGATGTCGTCCTGCGTGGGGCCCAAGCCGCCGCAGGTAATGACCGCGTCGTTTCGCAGCAAGGCCTGCTTGATGCAGTCGATGATGCGCGAGAGGTTGTCGCCCACCTTGACCTGAAAATACGAATCGATGCCGGCCAGCGCCAGCTGTTCGCCGATCCACGAGGAATTGGTATCGGTGATCTGACCGAGCAGCAGCTCGGTGCCAATCGCGACGACTTCACAACGCATGGGTTATTGCTCCTCGCTACAACACGGATTCGGCCAGCTTTCGCGCCGCCGTGAAATCCGTCTTGCCGCTGCCGAGTTTAGGAATTTCGGCGACCCGCCGGAATTCACTCGGAATGGTGAGTGGATTGCAGGCGGCGTCAAGTAAGGTTTTACGCAAGCTGTCGAGATCAAGCTCGGTACCCGCAACGAGCAACAAGATCTGTTCACCCTTCTTCGCCTCCGGCAGGTTGACCGCACTGATATCGAGTTCCGGATCGCCCACCACGCGGCGAATTTGTTCTTCCACCGCGGTCAGGCTCACCATTTCGCCGCCGAGTTTGGCGAAGCGTGAATAGCGATCGACGATGGTGAGAAAACCGTCCTCATCTAAATGACCCTTGTCGCCGGTCTTGTACCAGCGCAGACCGTCTTTCTCGACGATGACCTTGGCGGTGCGCTCGGGATCGCCCAAGTAGCCGAGCATGACCTGCGTGCCGCCAATCAGGATCAACCCATCCTCGCCAGTCGGCAACTCGTCCAGGGTGTTGGGATCGACAATTCGAAAGCTCGATCCGGGCAGCGGCATACCCACCGTGCCGGGCTTGTTGCCGAATTGCACCTTCCAATACGTTGTGTCGAGGCGATCCGGAATATTGGTGCCGGCCACGGGCGTGGTCTCGGTCGCGCCGTAACCTTCGTAGATTTCCTTCGTGAATTTTATTTTGAACGCCTCACGCACGTCGGCGGCGAGCTTTTCCGCGCCTGAAACCACAATCCTTAGCGACTCGAACATCAAGTGATGCAC
>JAYUEZ010000532.1:0-22292 GCA_043738965.1 Gammaproteobacteria bacterium | reverse complement strand
TACCCGATACGCCGCCGGAGCCGACCGCGATCGTGGCTTGAATAATATGGTAGCCCGTGCCCAGTGGATCCTTGGTGGGATCGAGCAGGGTTTCAATCCGTTGTCGTTGGTAGTCATGCATGGAATACCACGCGATGGGCGCAAGCACGACCGCGGCGGCGAGCGCCACCCCAATCCAGCGCCATGACAGGCCAGCGAAAAACAGCACTAACAATCCCGCTGTCATGACCAAGATCGCCGTCCCCAAATCCGGTTGTTCGGCAATGAGCGCGGTAGGGATGCCGATCACGACCAACACGATCATGACCGTGGAGAGTTTGGGCGGCAAAATTTTATCGCTCATGAACCAGGCGACCGTCAGCGGAACCGCGATTTTCATGATTTCGGACGGCTGAAAGCGGAACGCGCCAAACTCCAACCAGCGGTGCGCGCCACGCCCAGTGCCGACTAGGAACGCCGCGAATAGCAGCGCAAGGCCAATGCAGTAGAGCAGCGGCGCCCAGCGCGCCAGCCGCGCTGGAGTGAATTGCGCGATCGAACACATCGCGACCAATCCCAACAACATGCGCAGCGCCTGTCGCATCACGGCGTCGAGCGATTCGCTGGAGGCGCTATAAAGTACCACCAGCCCGACCGCGCAGATCACCATTACCCCACCGAGCAGCGGGCCATCGACGTGAATCCGCGTCAGGAGATCTTGTTCGCTAGCCGTTCGCATTGGGTGCTGGTGGCATGGAATCGAGATAGAGATCAAACAGCTGACGCGCAATCGGTGCGGCGGCATGGCTCCCGCTTTCGCCGTTCTCGACGACAATCCCGAGCGCGATGCGCGGATGATCAAGCGGCGCGAATGCAATAAACAGCGCGTGATCGCGCAAATTTTTCACGACATTTTCATTCTTGACGGTTTTTTCCTGCGCAATGCCGAACAACTGCGCGGTGCCGGTTTTACCCGCGTATTGGTAACTCGCGCCGACCCCTGTCGCATGCGCCGTACCGCGCGCGCCTTGCACGACTTCATGCATGCCGTCGATCGCGATTTGCCAGGTACTCGAGTCGATACTCGCGGCGCGCGTTCGCGCAATCCGTTCCGGTTCCGAATGGACATTGGTCAAAGGATCGCTCAAATAATCGGTGAGGTGGGGTGCGACGACTTCGCCGCGATTCGCAAACACTGTCGCCATTTTCGCCAGCTGCATGGGCGTCGCCAACATGAATCCTTGACCGATGCCATTGATCAACGTTTCACCCGGAAACCATGGCAGTTTGCGAGTTCGCCGTTTCCATTCGCGCGACGGCAGGATGCCCGCCAATTCACCCGGCAGATCAACACCGGTGTGCTGTCCCAAACTAAAATTGGCGAGCATGTCGTGCATGCGATCGATACCGAGGTCTTTCGCCAAAGTATAGAAATAGACATCGCATGATTCGGCGATCGCGCGCGATAGATCAACTGAACCATGACCAACCTTCTGCCAACAGCGGTATTTGTGGGCGTGACCAGGCAGGCGGATCCAACCCGGGCACCAAGTGCGATCGCTCGGAATTCGGATTTTGTATTCCAAGCCCGCAATCGCCATCGCGGGCTTGATGGTCGATCCGGGTGGATAAAGGCCTTGAAGCACGCGATTGAACAACGGCCGATCCGGTGAATCGCGTAATGCCGCATAGAGCTTGGCACTGATGCCATTGACAAACTCATTCGGGTCGAAAGCCGGATTGCTGACAAACGCGAGTACCGCGCCGGTAGCTGGCTCAATCGCAACGATCGCGCCTTTGTTGCCGGCCAAGGCCGCGATAGCAGCCGCCTGTAACGTGCTGTCGAGCGTGAGATGAACATCCTTGCCAGGAATCGGCCGTGTGCGCTCTACCACGCGGAGAATGCGACCCTGCGCGTTCACTTCGACGCGTTGATAGCCGACCGTGCCATGTAAGATCTCTTCCTGTCCCTTTTCGATGCCTTCCTTCCCGATATGGGTTGTTCCGCTGTAGCTGCCGGCGTCGATACGCTTCAATTCCTCCAGGTTGATGCGCCCGACATAACCGACGGCATGGGCCATTTGCGAGCCGAGTGGATAGAAGCGAGTTAATCGTCCAGCAATTTCGAAACCGGCGAAACGATGTCGATTCACCGCGAAAATCGCGACCTCCTCGGTGGTCAAATTACTTTTTAGCGTAATCGTGTCGAAGCGGCGCTTTTGCTTTAGATCGGTGTGGAAACGTTCAATTTGATCAGGTTCAAGCGTGATGAGTTGCCGTATGCTGGTGATACTCTGCTCCAGATCCGCGACGCGTTCCGGCACCACCTCGAGCGCAAAACTGGGCCGATTCCCCGCCACCAGCACCCCATCGCGGCTGTAAACGAGGCCCCGAATCGGTGGCAACGGCAGAACTTTTAGCCGATTTTCTTGCGACAGAGTCGTATAAAGATCGTGATGGAATACTTGCAAGTAAACCAACCGCGACACCAACGCACACACGAGTATTAACGTACCGATGCCGGCGATCCAAAATCGCCGCAGAAAGATCTCGAATTCTGCGCCGTTCGATTTACGCCCCACAGGTGATTTAAAAAGCGGCACGGGTTATTTGCTGAGCTGGCTGATGGTGAATTATTTTATGGTGGTAAAGGCTAACGACTAATGGGCCGCGGCCCGTACCATCCGTCGTCTTAGATCGCGCAACACAATAAAGATCCACGGCCACAGCAGCGCACTCGTGCATGCGCCGAGCAAATAGGAAATCGCGTAATGTCGCGATCCGAGGACGTTATAGACGACCAACATCCACGCCAGATAAATGAAAATTAACGAGCCGACGAAGAGCGACTGCTGGAACAACGGAAAGACGCGGATGCGTTGATGGTATAAAAGCGCCACGTAGGCGACAAACGCCAAGCCTAGGCCGTTCTGCCCGAGCAGCGTGCCTTGCATGACATCGAAGAGCACGCCAATCGTCCACGCCGTCAGCACGCCGACGCGTTCGGGAATGGCAAGACCCCAATAGATAACCACCAAAGCGACCCACGCCGGTCGCCAATCGCGCACGCTATCAGGGAGTGGGACGCTAGCTAAAATAAAGGCGACGAGCACGGAAAGGATCACGGCCAAAATCCACTGCCAAGAACTAGGCGTCATGATCACGTGCGCGCGCTCCGCATTGGCGTCATTGCACGGTCGCCGTGGCGGGGGCAGTGGCCTCGTTCGGTTGCGCACGCGGCCACACCAGCAATACTTCGCGCGCACGCCCGATGTGAGCGCTGGGTTTGAGCACAATGTGGGCGAAGGGTTCACTGGGATCATTTTCCGCACGCACCACTTCGCCGACTGGATAGCCGCTAGGGAACCGTCGATCAAGGCCCGAAGTAACAACCAAATCGCCGACATTGACGTCGGCATTGTTCGGAACAAAGCTTAGGGTTAATTCATCATTGGTATCGCCCCCCATGGCGACGGCGCGGATTCCGTTCCGATTAATGATTACCGGTAACGCATGACGGGCATCGGTGATCAAAATAACGGTGCTCGAGAGCGGGTTTACTTGAATTATTTGGCCGAGGATACCGTGAGCGTCCGCGATCGGCTGACCGACATACACGTGCTGTCGACTGCCTTTATTGATGACCAATTGACGCATAACGGAGTTGGTCTCGATCGCCAGAATATCGGCCGCCACCACTTCTTCGCCGCGTTCGACACTGGAATCGAGCAACGCACGCAGGCGACGGTTCTCGGCCTCCAACGCGACGAATTTCTGCACGCGATTGCGGAGTAATAAATTCTCCTCGCGTAGCGTGGTGTTGTCCTGCGCCAATCCATTGCGGGTCGCGAACGAATCGGCCACTGAATCGACAAACCGGACCGGTAACGTCACGGCGTATTGCACTGGGTACAACGCGACTGACAACATCGCGCGAATCGCCGCCAAATGGGTATGCCGGTTGTCGATGGAGATCAACAAAAACGATAACACCAAGCACGTGATGAAGCGCGCACTCGGCGAAGGCGCATCGATGAATAGCGGTTTAATGGCTCGGCTCCCGGCGCTCGCAAAGGTGAAGTTAGACCGGCAACGCAGACGAAGTTATCAAGCGCTATTCGAGCGCCAGCACCTCCGGCCCGTATTCCTCGATCATCTCGAGTACCCGCCCACCGCCGCGCGCCACACACGTTAACGGATCGTCCGCCACGATGACCGGCAGGCCAGTTTCTTCCATTAACAGACGATCGAGGTCGCGCAGTAACGCGCCACCACCGGTAAGCACCATACCGCGTTCGGCGACATCGGAGCCCAGTTCTGGCGGTGTTTTCTCCAGCGCGGTCTTCACGGCCTGCACGATTCCCGCGAGAGGTTCTTGCAAGGCCTCGAGAATTTCGTTGCTATTCAACGTGAAACTGCGCGGCAGTCCTTCCGCGAGATTTCGACCCTTGATTTCAATCTCACGCATTTCGTTGCTTGGATAGGCACAACCGATTTCGTGTTTGATTCGTTCAGCCGTCGCATCGCCGATCAAACTTCCGTAATTGCGCCGGACATAATTAACAATAGCGTCGTCAAAGCGATCGCCGCCGACGCGGACAGAATCCGAGTACACGATACCATTCAACGAAATGATCGCGACCTCGGTGGTGCCGCCGCCAATATCCAGCACCATCGAACCGCGCGCATCGCTCACCGGCATGCCAGCCCCGATCGCCGCTGACATGGGTTCCTCGATCAAATGAACTTCGCGCGCCCCAGCGCCTTCGGCCGATTCGCGGATCGCGCGGCGCTCGACCTGCGTCGATCCGCAAGGCACACAGACCAACACGCGCGGGCTTGGCTTAAACATCGAGTTGCCGTGCACTTTCCGAATGAAGTGTTGAAGCATTTTTTCAGTGATCGTGAAATTCGCGATTACGCCATCCTTAAGCGGTCGGATGGCTTCGATATGCCCCGGCGTGCGGCCTAGCATGCGCTTGGCTTCGATTCCCACGGCGGCGATTTGTTGCGAGCCGCTGTCCTTACCGCGGCGGATTGCGACCACCGATGGCTCGTTCAAGACAATGCCTTTACCACGAACAAAAATAAGCGTGTTGGCGGTCCCAAGATCGATCGAGAGATCGTTCGAAAATACGCCCCTCAACAATTTGAACATTTAAACGTCCTCTGCACTGCACGCTTCGCGCCGCAAGCGCGTGCGGCGTGAATCGAAGGGAATGGTGGCCCGCGGATCGGAATTGATCGTGATAAACTTTGCGCGCCTTAACGTGCTCGAAATGACGCGCAAGGCGGTTCTTAAAATACTCGCGGGGCGGATAAACTTGGCCGTAATGTAGCAGTGACATGTGCTTTTAAGCAAGCACAGACCGAAATGCATTTTTCTCTTTTTATTCAACATATAACACGCTCAGCAAGATGCTAAACGCAGCTCAAATCGAAGCCCTCTCACGGCTCGCCAGGATCCAACTCGATGCGCGCGAGACAGCGGCGCTGGTGACCCAGCTGGGCGAAATTCTGAACATGGTCGAGCGCATGAACGCTGTTGCAACCGACGGCGTTGAACCGCTCGCGCACCCGCTCGAAATTGACTCGCGCCGACGTGCGGACGAGATTACCGAGCAAGACCAACGCGCGAACCTACAACACGGCGCGCCAGCGACCGAAGCTGGCTACTACCTTGTGCCGCGCGTGATCGAATAGACCCATGCATAGCGTATTTCCAGCCACCGTTAAGGACCTCGGGGTGGGCCTCGCCCGCGGCGATTTCACCAGCGTCGACCTCACGAAATATTATTTGGCGCGCGTTGCGGCGCTCGATCCGCGACTCAATAGCTTTATTTCGGTGTATCCCGAGCGCGCATTGGCGACAGCAGTCGCCGCGGATGCCGCGCGTGCGCGTGGCGCGAATGGACCGCTGCTCGGGATCCCGTACGCGAACAAAGACATTTTTTGCGCGGCCGGGACACGCACCAGCTGCGCTTCGCGCATGCTGGATTCGTTCATCGCGCCCTATGACGCCACCGTCGTCGAGCGACTAACCGCGGCGGGCATGGTGATGTTAGGTAAGGCTAACATGGACGAATTTGCGATGGGCTCGTCGAACGAAACCAGCTACTACGGTCCCACGCGCAACCCGTGGAATTTGGATTGTGTCCCGGGCGGTTCATCCGGCGGCTCGGCCGCCGCGGTCGCCGCGCGTCTCGCCCCCGTCGCTACTGGCACGGATACCGGCGGCTCGATTCGTTTGCCGGCCGCGTTCTGCGGGATCAGTGGGATCAAGCCAACCTACGGCCGGGTGTCACGTTACGGCATGATCGCCTTTGCTTCGAGTCTCGATCAAGGCGGGCCGCTCGCGCTTAGCGCGGAAGATCTGGCGTTGATGCTGAACGCCATGTGCGGTTTTGATGGCCGCGACTCCACCTCCGCGCCACGCGCTGATGAAGATTTTACGCGCGAGCTGAATGCACCATTACGCGGCTTGCGCATCGGCTTACCGCGTGAGTTCTTTGATGCAGCGCTCGATTCAGAGGTTGGTAGCTGTCTCGAACAAGCCATCGCGGTGTTGCGTGGGCTAGGTGCCGAGTGTCGCGAGATTTCGCTCGCGAGCACAGCCTACGCGATTCCTGCGTATTACATTTTATCGTCCGCCGAGTGTTCCTCTAATTTGTCGCGGTACGATGGCGTGCGCTTTGGACATCGCTGCGCGGACCCCGCTAACCTTGAGGATCTCTACACGCGCTCGCGCGCCGAGGGCTTTGGCGCCGAGGTAAAACGCCGCATTCTCGTTGGGACGTATGCGTTATCGGCTGGGTATTACGCTGCGTATTACGCCAAGGCGCAGCAATTGCGCCGTCTGATCAAAGAAGACTTCCAAGCGGCGTTTGCCGATGTCGATCTGATTGCCGGCCCCACCGCGCCGAGCGTGGCATTCCGACTTGGCCAAAAAGCCGCCGATCCGGTGCAGATGTATTTATCCGATATTTATACGACAGCGGTAAATCTCGCGGGATTGCCCGCGGCGTCGATACCCGCGGGCTTCGCGAACGGGTTGCCCGTCGGCCTGCAGTTAATCGGAAATTATTTTGCCGAAGCTAAAATCTTGAACGTCGCGCACCAGTTTCAGGGCGAAACTGATTGGCACCTCCACACACCTCCCTTGGTTGGATCGACGTAGATGCAATGGGAATCGGTCATCGGTCTCGAGATTCATGTCCAATTGGCGACCGTGTCCAAGATCTTTTCGGGCGCATCGACGACGTACGGCGCGGCGCCGAACACCCAAGCCTGCGCGATCGACCTAGGTCTGCCTGGCGTGCTGCCGGTGGTCAATGCGCGCGCGATCGAAATGGCGGTACTGCTCGGCCTTGCGATCAATGCGCAGATCGCGTCGTCGTCGGTTTTCGCGCGGAAGAATTATTTCTACCCGGACCTACCCAAGGGCTATCAAATCAGTCAGTACGAACACCCGATTGTCGCCGACGGCTATCTCGACTTGCCGCGCGCCGATGGCAGCCTGAAGCGCATTAGGATCCGGCGCGCGCACCTGGAGGAAGACGCCGGAAAGTCCGTGCATGATCTTTTCCTAGGCGCGACCGGTGTGGATTTGAATCGGGCTGGCACGCCGCTACTTGAGGTGGTGTCCGAACCGGACCTCGCGACGGCACTCGAAGCGGTTCAATACATGCGCGCCATCCACACCTTGGTGCGGTTTATCGGGATCTGCGATGGCAACATGCAAGAGGGATCGTTCCGTTGCGATGCAAATGTATCGGTACGGCCGGTCGGTTCCGAGACACTCGGCACTCGCGCTGAAATCAAAAACCTTAACTCGTTCCGCTTTATCGAACGTGCGATCAATCATGAGATCGAGCGGCAAATCGAATTACTGGAAACAGGCCGCGGCGTCGTGCAGGAAACGCGGCTCTATGATCCGGACCGCGACGAAACCCGGAGCATGCGGAGCAAGGAGGACGCGCACGATTACCGCTACTTTCCCGATCCGGATCTCCTCCCGATCCGGATTAGTGCCGATGAAATTAACGCGGCGCGCGCGCAGCTCCCCGAATTACCGGCGAGCCGGCGCCAGCGCTACGTCACCAACTATGCCCTCGGCAGCGACGATGCAGAAGCGTTGTCGAACGAACGCGCGGTAAGTGAATATTTCGAAAACCTGGTGCGCTCCGGTGCCGAGCCAAAAACAGGCGCCCATTGGATTGTGGGCGAAGTGTTTGCCGCGGCGCATCGCGACGCGGTTGATTTCGCAGCCGTGCCGGTCACGCCGGCCGCGCTCGCGCAATTACTGCGGCGAATTGGCGATAAGACGATCTCGACGACCATTGCGAAACAGGTGTTCACCGCGATGTGGAATGGCGGGGGGACCGCGGATCAGATTATCGAGGCGCGCGGTCTGCGCCAAGTCACCGATGTCGGGGAAATCTCGAAGTTAATCGCCAAAGTAATCGCCGACAGTCCGGAACAGGTCGCGCAATATCGCGCCGGCAAGGACAAGGTATTCGGCTATTTCGTTGGGCAGATCATGAAGCAGTCGGGCGGGAAAGCGGATCCTCAACAGCTGAATGCATTATTGAAGTCCGTCCTGGGCGAACAGAATAAATAATTTGGGGTCGCGCCGGAGCAAAAAAAACGCCTCGATTAGAGGCGTTTTTGCATTACCGTGGCTGGCGGCTTGGCAATGATTAGGTCGCCTCCGTAGCCTCGGCCGGCGGACGGTCGAGCAACTCGACGATCGCCATCGGCGCCTTATCACCCGGGCGGAAGCCGCATTTCAGAATCCGCAAATAACCACCTGGCCGTTGTAAAAAACGCGGCCCGAGTAGATTGAAGAGTTTCGTTACCGCCTCGCGATCGCGCAGTCGCGAAAACGCCAAACGACGATTGGCGACCGAATCGGCCTTCGCCAACGTAATCAAGGGCTCCGCTTCGCGCCTAAGTTCTTTCGCCTTCGGCAGCGTGGTGCGAATCACCTCGTGATGTATCAACGAAGCCGCCATGTTTCTAAACATGGCCTTGCGGTGCGAGCTAGTACGCCCTAGGTGGCGTCCAGCGTTTTGATGTCTCATCGAAAATTCCTCTGACCGTGCGCGGCCTTAACTGGCCATCCGCTCGTGTTCATAAAGACCCTTGGGTGGCCAATTCTCAAGGCGCATGCCAAGAGACAACCCGCGCGCCGCCAAGACGTCTTTGATTTCGGTAAGCGACTTCTTGCCTAAGTTCGGCGTTTTCAATAACTCGACTTCGGTGCGTTGAATCAGATCGCCGATGTAGTAAATACTTTCCGCTTTTAAACAATTGGCCGAACGTACCGTGAGTTCCAAATCGTCAATCGAGCGCAACAGAATCGGATCGATCTCGGCGTCTTGACGCCGCGAAGGTTCGGCCGCTTGCTCGCTGCTTAGATCGACCAACACCGCCAGTTGGCTGCGTAAAATCCCGGCCGCTTCACGCACCGCGTATTCGGGATCGATCGTGCCGTTGGTTTCAATGGTGATGATGAGCTTGTCGAGGTCGGTCTGCTGTTCCACGCGCGCACTCTGCACTTCGTAAGCCACGCGGCGTACTGGGCTAAAGGATGCATCGAGCTTGAGTCGTCCGATGGTGTGCTCTGCCTCTTCTGGCGTCGGGGCTTCGCGACCGACCGCCGGACGATACCCGCGGCCGCGCGCGATCTTAAGCGTCATATTGAGTTCGCCGTTCGCCGCCAGATTGGCGATATGAAACGCGGGATCGACAATTTCGATGTCGTGGTCGAGCACGATGTCGCTCGCGAGCGCCGGACCCGGTCCCCGCTTGTTGATCGTGATCGTTGCCTCATCGCGCGCGTGCATCCGAATCGCGAGCCCTTTGAGGTTCAACAAAATATCCGTGACGTCTTCTTGGACACCCTCGATCGTGGTGTATTCGTGGAGCACGTTTTCGATTTCAACTTCAACCACTGCCGCCCCGCTCATGGAGGACAACAGCACTCTACGTAGCGCGTTACCGAGTGTGTGGCCGAATCCGCGATTCAGCGGTTCGAGGGTAATGCGCGCCGTGTTTAGGCCTAAGTTTTGAACCTCGACGATTTTGGGTTTCAACAATTCGCTGACTACTGCCGCCATATAACTTTCTCCTATTCCAACCCTTACTTCGAGTACAACTCTACGACCAGGGATTCGTTAATGTCGGCTGGCAGCTCGCTGCGCTCTGGCGCCGCCTTGAACGTGCCTTCCATCTTTTTGACGTTCACGTCCAACCAATCGGGGAACCCAATTTGCTCCGCGATGGTAAGCGAATCTTGGATCCGTGTTTGCTTTTTCGCACGTTCGCGAATGGAGATAAGATCTTTGGCGCTGACTTGATACGACGGAATATTCACTATTCCACCGTTGACGGTAATCGCTTTATGCGCGACCAGCTGTCGTGCTTCCGAGCGCGTCACGCCAAACCCCATGCGATAGACCACGTTGTCGAGCCGCGATTCAAGCAGCTTCAGCAGATTTTCGCCGGTGGCGCCCTTGCTCTGGGCGGCCCGCTGGTAGTAGTTGCTGAACTGCCGCTCAAGCACGCCATAGATGTAGCGCAGTTTCTGCTTTTCACGCAGCTGCGTGGCGTAGTTCGATTGCCGGCGATTGCGATTGTCGCCGTGCTGTCCGGGTGGTTTGTCGAGCTGGCATTTCGATTCAATGCCGCGCGCGCGACTCTTGAGCGACAAGTCGGTGCCTTGTCGACGACTCAATTTACACTTCGATCCTAAGTATCTGGCCATGCGCTTTATCCTCGAACTTTATACGCGCCGCTTCTTGGGCGGTCGGCAACCGTTGTGCGGTATGGGCGTCACATCGGTGATGTTGGTGATCTTGAATCCCGCTGCGTTGAGTGAACGAACGGCGGATTCGCGACCTGGTCCCGGGCCTTTGACGAACACGTCCAACGTTTGCGTCCCGTAGTCATCGATCACATGGGAGAGCTTCTCCGCCGCGACTTGGGCCGCGAACGGCGTGCTCTTGCGCGAACCGCGGAAGCCGCTGCCACCGGCCGTGGCCCAGGCCAGCGTATTCCCCTGCCGATCGGTGATGGTGATGATCGTATTATTAAACGACGCGTGGATATGCGCGATCCCATCGACCACGGTCTTCTTCGTGCGCTTGCGGACTTTAGCGGGCGCTGGTGTGGTTGCCATATTAGATACCTACTTTCTAACGGCGCGCCGCGGCCCTTTACGGGTGCGCGCATTGGTGCGAGTGCGTTGGCCGCGTACGGTCAAACCACGGCGATGACGAACACCTCGGTAACAGCCAAGGTCCATCAGGCGCTTGATGCTCATGGAGACTTCACGTCGTAAGTCGCCTTCGACGACGAATTTGCCGACTTCCGCGCGCAAACTTTCCAGTTGCTCTTCGGTCAGATCCTTAATCTTCGCATTCTGTGGCACCTTCGACGACGCGCAAATTTTGCGCGAGCGCGTCAAGCCGATCCCGTAAATGTGGGTCAGCGCAATGACCGTATGCTTCCGGTCCGGAATGTTTACGCCTGCGACACGCGCCATAAATATTTGCCTCGTTGTCTCGTTAACCTTGACGCTGCTTGTGACGAGGATCCTTGCAGATCACTCGCACGGTGCCTTTACGCCGGATAATCCGGCAATTGCGACAAATTGGTTTGATAGATGCACGTACTTTCATACGAAGGTTTCCTGTTGGGACCGTTAGCGCCGGCCATACCCTTTAAGGTTGGCCTTCTTGAGCAGCCCCTCGTACTGGTGTGACATCAAATGCGCCTGCACCTGAGCCATGAAATCCATCACCACCACAACGATGATGAGGAGCGACGTCCCGCCAAAATAGAAGGGGACGTTGAATTCTAGGATGAGGAACTCGGGCAACAAGCACACCAGCGTGATGTAGATGGCGCCTGCGGCCGTCAAGCGCGTCATCACGCCATCAATGTATTTCGCGGTCTGATCGCCTGGGCGGAAGCCTGGGACCAACGCGCCGGACTTCTTCAAGTTGTCCGCGGTTTCCTTGGGATTAAACACCAAGGCGGTGTAGAAAAAGCAGAAGAACACAATCGCAATCGCATACAGCATGACGTAGATCGGTTGCCCCGGCGATAACGCACTCGCGAGATCGCGCAACCACGTGAGGCCCTGCGCATTACCAAACCAGCCGGCGACCGTGCTGGGAAACAAAATGATGCTCGAGGCGAAAATTGGCGGGATCACGCCCGCCATATTGATCTTGAGCGGCAAGTGACTGGCTTGGCCGGCAAACACCTGGCGTCCGCGCTGTTGCTTGGCGTAATTGACCGTGATGCGGCGTTGACCACGCTCGACGAACACCACCAGTCCCGTCACTAAGATCACTAATATAAATAGCGCGAACACGAGGAAGATATGCAATTCGCCAGTCCGGGCCAGCTCCAAGGTCCCGCCGATCGCGCGTGGCAAGCCAGCCGCGATGCCGGCGAAAATGATCATGGAAATGCCATTACCAACGCCGCGTTCGGTGACTTGCTCGCCGAGCCACATCAGAAATAGCGTGCCCGTCACCAAAGTGGAAACGCAGGCAATTTTAAACGCGATACCCGGATACATCACGAGCGACATGCCGGCTGCGGTCTGCTGCTCCATCATGATCGCGATCCCGGTGGCTTGGAAAACGGATAACACCACGGTCGCGTAACGCGTGTATTGATTGATCTTGCGCCGACCGGATTCGCCTTCCTTCTTCAATTGCTCGAGCTTCGGATGGACCAAGGTCAGTAGCTGCAAAATAATCGACGCCGAGATATACGGCATGATGCCGAGCGCGACGACCGAGAACCGTTTCAACGCGCCACCCGAAAACATGTTGAACATGTCGAGAATCGTGCCGGTTTGCGAATTAAATAGCTGCGCCAACGCGACCGGATTGATGCCCGGCACCGGAATGTGCGTGCAGATCCGGAACACGACTATCGCCCCGAGTAAGAACACGAGACGCTGGCGCAACTCAGTAAGTTTGCTTAAGTTGCCGAGTCCGCCGGAAAGATTTTTAGTCGCGGTCGCCATGAATTTACGCTTCGACCTTGCCTCCGGCCGCTTCGATTGCACTACGCGCCCCGGCGGTCACGCGCAAACCACGGATCGTCACGGCTTTGGTGATCGCGCCGCGACCGATGATCTTCACATCTTCGCAATCGCCGCGCACCAGGCCGGCCGCTTTCAGGGCGAGCAGATCAATGACTTCGACGGTGACTAGATTGAGTTCGTGCAGACGGATCTCGTCGCGCGTTAATGCCTTCTGCGAGCGGAAGCCGAATTTCGGCAGGCGCCGTTGAATCGGCATCTGACCGCCTTCGAACCCGACTTTGTGATAACCGCCGGCGCGCGCTTTTTGGCCTTTGTGACCCTTGCCGCAGGTTTTGCCAAGACCCGATCCGATACCACGGCCAAGGCGTTTGCGTACTTGCTTGGCGCCGGGCGCCGGATGAATGGTGTTGAGATACATCGTCAAACCTCTTTTACATCCAGTAGGTACGCCACTTTGGCAATCATGCCACGCACTTCGGGTCCGTCGGGGAGTTCGACCGAATGCCGCTGGCGGCGCAAGCCCAGGCCGCGCACGCAGGCGCGATGCGCTTCTAAACGCCCAGCAATGCTCTTGAGAAGCGTGACTTTGAGTTTCTTGGACGAGGACACGGTATTAACCCCTGATTTCTTCGACCGACTTGCCGCGCTTGGCCGCCACATAGTCCGGTGCCGCCATGTTTTGTAAGCCGCGGATAGTCGCGCGCACGACATTAATCGGATTCGACGTGCCAATACATTTCGCGAGCACGTTATGGATCCCTGTCGCCTCGAACACCGCGCGCATCGGTCCGCCCGCGATGATGCCCGTGCCTTGAGAGGCCGGCTGCATATAGACCTTGGCCGCGCCATGTTCGCCAATCACCGGATATTGCAAGGTGTCGCCATTGAGGGCGACTCGGATCATGTTGCGGCGGGCGGCCTCGAGCGCCTTCTGGATGGCGGCGGGGACTTCGCGCGCCTTGCCACGCCCCATACCGACACGTCCAGCGCCGTCACCGACGACGGTCAGGGCTGCAAATCCGAAAATGCGCCCACCTTTGACCACCTTGGCGACGCGATTCACGTTCACCAATTTTTCAAGGTAGCCTTCTGCGCTTTCAGTGATGCTTTCGTTAACGCTCATTGAGATTACAACTCCTAGAATTTCAAACCGTGCTCACGCGCGGCGTCGGCCAGCGCTTTAACGCGACCGTGGTATTTAAATCCGGAGCGGTCGAACGCTACCTGCTGAACTCCGGCGGCGACGGCCCGTTCCGCGACTAGCTTCCCCACCGCCGCGGCCGCGGCCGCGTTACCCCCGTTTGGTAACGCCTCGCGCAGCGGCTTTTCGACCGTCGACGCCGCGGCGACTACTCGGGCCCCATCCACTGACAGGACTTGAGCGTAGATATGTCGCGGCGTTCGGTAAATGGACAGGCGCACTGCTCCGAGCTCGCGGATATGCATCCTGGTCTGTTTGGCACGGCGTATCCGCGCTTGTTTTTTGTTCATCAGTCTGTCGTCCGCTTCAATTTAAAGGAGACACGCTCCAGGCGTCGTCGCTTAGGTCTTCTTAGCTTCCTTGCGTCGGATCTGCTCGTTGGCATAGCGCACGCCTTTGCCTTTGTACGGTTCCGGTCGGCGATAAGCGCGAATATTCGCGGCCACTTGCCCGACTTGTTGGCGATCGATCCCTTTCACCAAAATTTCCGTCTGACTCGGCGTCTCAATCGTGATCCCGACCGGAATATCGAATTCGATTGGATGCGAATAACCCAAGGCCAGATTCAATGTCTTGCCTTTCGCCTGCGCCCGATAGCCTACGCCGGTGATATCCAACTTACGCTCGTAACCGGTCGAGACTCCCACCACCATATTGTTCAGCAACGCGCGCGTGGTACCGGCCTGCGCATTGGCGTCTTGTGACCCATCACGGGTGGCGACGGTCAGTTCGTCACTGGTCAGCGCCACTTGCACGCGGTGGTGAACCTGCCAGGCCAAGACGCCTTTGGGACCTTTAACATTCACCGCCTGGCCATCGATTCGAACTTCGACTCCAGACGGGACCTTGATCGGTTTGTTAGCAACTCGTGACATACATTTAGCTTCCTAATAGACGGAGCAGATGACCTCGCCGCCGATGCCCTGAGCTCGGGCAGCGCGATCCGTCATGAGTCCGCGCGACGTAGACACGATCGCTACGCCCAGACCACCCACGATTTTCGGTAACTCATCGCTGGTGCGATAGGCACGCAAGCCAGGTCGGCTCACGCGTTGGATCTTCTCGATGACCGGACGCCCGTTGTAATACTTCAGCTCGATGACCATTTGCGGGTGACCGGCGCCTTCGGCAAGGCGGTAATCCGCGATGTAACCCTCGCTTTTCAGTACCGCGGCGATCGCCGCCTTGCGCTTCGACGCCGGCATCAGCACTTCGCGTTTGGCCCGCGCCTGTGCGTTGCGGATCCGAGTCAACATGTCAGCGATGGGGTCTTGCATACTCATAATCTATTTACTCAACTTAATCAGCAGTCGACGGCTAACTACCAGCTGGCTTTCACCAGGCCTGGTACATGACCTTCCATGGCCAGGCGACGAAGTTCATTACGACCAAGTCCAAATTTTCGATACACGCCGTGCGCGCGGCCGGTCAACCGGCACCGATTCCGCCCACGTATGGGGCTCGAGTCGCGCGGCAGTTGCTGCAATTTATTGCGCGCGTCTTCGCGTTCTTCAAACGAGCGTTTGCCGTCCTTGATTGTTTCCTTCAAGGCCGCGCGCTTGGTCGCGAATTTCTTCACGAGTTTCGCTCGCTTCACTTCACGCATGATCATGGAAGTCTTGGCCATACCGAATTAACCTCGCAGCGGAAATTTAAATGCTTGCAGCAACGCCCGGCCTTCTTCGTCAGTGCGCGCCGTGGTCGATATGCAAATATCCATGCCACGAATTGCGTCAACCTTGTCGTATTCGATCTCGGGGAAGATGATCTGTTCCTTAACGCCCAAGGTGTAATTGCCCATCCCATCGAAGGCGCGGCCATTAACGCCGCGGAAATCGCGGATCCGGGGAATCGCCACACTGATGAGGCGGTCGAGAAATTCATACATGCGTTCGCGCCGCAACGTCACCTTGGCGCCGATCGGCCAGCCTTCGCGCACTTTGAAATTGGCGATGGACTTGCGTGCGTTGGTGATGATCGGCTTCTGTCCGGCGATGAGCGTCATTTCGGCGACAGCATTCTCCAACACCTTTTTATCGCCAACGGATTTACCAAGGCCCATGTTGAGCGTGACCTTGGTGATACGCGGAACCTGCATGACGGACGCATAGTTGAAGCGCTCCATCAACAGTTTGATCACGGTCGTGCGATAAAAGTCATTTAGCCTGGACATGTGTTGCGATCCCGAGGGTTTAGATGTCCACGACTTCTTGCGTGGATTTGAAAATCCGAACCTTGCGTCCGTCTTCCAACGTCTTGAAACCCACGCGGTCGGGCTTCGACGTCATCGGATTGAACAAGGCGACATTCGAGGATTGGATTGGCGCTTCCTTCTCGACAATACCGCCGGGCGTGCCCTGCATTGGATTGGGTTTCGTGTGGCGCTTAATGACATTGATGCCCTCCACCACGAGCCGGCCGTCATCGCGTACGGCGGTCACGACACCGCGTTTGCCCTTGTCTTTGCCAGTGGTCACGTAGACCTGGTCACCTTTTTTTATCTTATTCATCGTCTTTGTCTCCGGCCTACAGGACTTCCGGCGCAAGTGACACGATCCGCATGAAGCGCTCACCGCGAAGTTCGCGAGTCACCGGCCCGAAAATGCGCGTGCCGATCGGTTGCAGCTGCTTGTCGAGTAACACCGCGGCGTTACCATCAAAACGGATTAACGAGCCGTCGGGACGGCGTACACCTTTGCGGGTGCGTACCACCACCGCGTTGAAGACTTCGCCTTTTTTGACCTTGCCGCGTGGGATCGCATCTTTGATGCTGACCTTAATCACGTCACCAATGCCCGCGTAACGGCGATGCGAGCCGCCGAGGACCTTGATACACATAAGACGGCGGGCGCCACTGTTGTCCGCCGCATCGAGCATTGACTGCATTTGAATCATCGTATTTTCTCCGGGCTCGCAGGCAGCTCGTTAAAGTTCCACGGCCTTTTCGACTATGCGCTGCAGCCGCCACGCTTTGCGTTTCGAGAGCGGCCGGCATTCTTCGATGGCAACCGTATCGCCTTCCTTGCATTCGTTATTGGCGTCGTGCGCCAGGAGCTTGGTCGACTTCCGCACGTATTTCTTATACAGCGGATGCTCAACTCGGCGTTCGATAAGCACGGCGATAGTCTTATCCATTTTGTTGCTCACCACCTGACCGATCAGGGTTCGCTTTAAAGCCGCTGTGGCTGTGGTCATGCTGCACCGCCTATTTGCTTCTGGCCCAGAACTGTTTTAATTCTGGCGATATCTCGTCTGGTCTCGCGCACCTGGCTGGAACGGATCGGTTGGCCGCTGCCACGCTGCATGCGAAGGTTGAACTGCTCCTTGCGTTTATCAATGAGCAAGGTCTTCAAATCGGCCACCGATTTCGCGCGCAATTCTAGAGCTTTCATCACATTACCTTTCGGACCGCGAAGGTGGTTTGGATCGGCAGCTTAGCGCCGGCGAGTTTAAAAGCTTCGCGCGCCACGGCTTCATCCACGCCTTCCATTTCGTAGAGGACCATGCCGGGTTTAACCTGCGCGATCCAATACTCCACATTGCCTTTGCCGCTACCCATGCGCACTTCCAACGGCTTCTTGGAGATCGGTTTATCGGGGAACACGCGGATCCACACCCGCGCGCCACGCTTCACCGCGCGCGTGATACAGCGCCGCGCGGCTTCGATCTGGCGCGCTGTCAGGCGCCCGCGTTCAATTGCCTTCAAGCCGAATTCGCCAAAGCTAACCGCGCTGCCGCGCAACGCCATGCCCGTATTGCGACCTTTTTGTTGTTTTCGGTATTTGGTGTTCTTGGGTTGTAACACGGTCTTGTCTCCTAGGAAGCCGTTGCCGGCTCCGCGGCGGCTTCATTCGCCGCTACTTCCGCTTTGCTAAGGACCTCGCCTTTGAATATCCACACTTTAACCCCGATTACGCCGTAGGTCGTATGGGCTTCGGCGAAGCCGTAATCGATGTCGGCGCGCAGGGTGTGCAGTGGCACACGGCCTTCGCGATACCATTCGCTGCGCGCGATTTCCGCGCCATTCAGGCGTCCGGCAACGTTGATCTTGATCCCTTGAGCACCGAGACGAAGTGCGTTGGACACCGCGCGCTTCATCGCGCGCCGAAACATGATGCGGCGTTCGAGCTGCTGCGCGACAGATTCGGCGACCAAATAGGAATCAAGCTCTGGCTTGCGGATTTCCTCGACGCTCAAGTGCGTCGGGATCCCCATCAGCTTCGCGACTTGTTTACGCAGCGATTCGATGTCCTCGCCCTTTTTCCCGATTACGATGCCGGGTCTCGCCGTGTGAATCACGATGCGCGCGTTATTTGCTGGACGTTCAATTTGAATCCGGCTGACTGACGCGTGCGCCAGTTTTTTCCGCAGAAACGCGCGAACGGCGATATCGGTGTTGAGATAGTCCGCATAGCGTCGCCGATCCGCATACCAGGTCGACGTCCAATCTTTAATGATGCCTAACCGGAAGCCGTACGGATGTACTTTTTGACCCATGGTTATCGCCCTGCTTCTTCGACAATGACCGTCACGTGACTGGTGCGTTTAAAAATCTGATTGGCCCGGCCGCGCGCGCGTGGCATGAATCGCTTCATGATGGGACCTTCGTCAACCATGATGGTTTTGACTTTCAATTCATCTACATCCGAACCGTCGTTGTGTTCGGCGTTCGCGATCGCCGATTCGAGGACCTTTTTGATTAGCGCCGCGGCTTTTTTATTGCTAAACGCCAAAATATTAAGCGCCCGATCTACCCGTAAACCACGGATCTGATCGGCGACTAGACGCGCCTTTTGCGGCGTGATGTGCGCTTGGCGGAGCTTTGCGATGGTTGCCATAACTTTCAGCGCCCGTCCTTACTTCGTCTTCTTGTCGGCGGTATGCCCGCGGAAGGTCCGCGTCGGCGCGAATTCGCCGAGTTTGTGCCCGATCATGTTTTCGGTAACGAAGACCGGCATATGCTGGCGTCCGTTATGCACGGCCATGGTCAATCCGATCATGTCCGGCACGATGAGCGAGCGGCGCGACCAGGTTTTGATCGGTCGCTTGTCGCTGTTTGCGCGCGCGGTCTCGACCTTCTTCTGCAGATGATGATCGACAAACGGGCCCTTCTTAATCGAACGTGACATGTGCTGCCTCTTAGCGCTTATCGCGGCGGCGGACGATCATATTGTCCGTACGCTTGTTAGTTCGCGTCTTGTATCCCTTGGTCGGCTGGCCCCACGGGCTCACGGGGTGACGCCCACCCGAGGTACGGCCTTCGCCGCCGCCGTGCGGATGGTCGACTGGGTTCATCGCCACGCCACGCACCGTCGGCCGGATACCGCGCCAGCGCTTGGCACCCGCTTTACCAAGCGAACGCAGGGAGTGTTCATTATTACCGACTTCACCGATCGTCGCCCGGCAATCAACCGGCACCAGACGCATTTCACCGGAGCGTAAGCGCAAGGTCGCATTGGCGCCTTCACGCGCCACGTATTGAATACCGGTGCCGGCGCTGCGGCCGATCTGCGCGCCTTTACCCGGTTTGAGTTCGACGCAGTGAATAATCGCGCCCACCGGAATATTACGCAGGGGTAAACAATTCCCAACTTGGATCGGGGCATCGCTGCCAGAACGCAATACCTGACCGACTTCGAGCCCTTTGGGCGCGATGATGTAGCACCGTTCGCCATCGGCATAACATAGGAGAGCAATATGCGCCGAACGGTTCGGATCGTATTCTAACCGTTCAACGGTGGCCGCAATTCCGTCTTTCCGCCGCTTGAAATCGATAATGCGGTAATGCTGCTTGTGACCGCCGCCGCGATGACGAACCGTTATGCGGCCAGCGTTATTGCGCCCGGCGTTTTGTATCTGTCGCTCCACCAGCGCCGCATGCGGTTTGCCCTTATGCAGTCCCGGCGTGACCACTTTGACGACCGCGCGGCGACCGGGTGAGGTAGGTTTGGTTTTGATAAGCGCCATGAAATGCGTTCCTATCTAGCTTAGGCGGCGCCTAAGAAATCGATACTGAAACCTTCTTTGAGCGTGATGTAGGCCTTCTTCCAGCCTTGGCGCACGCCTACGCGACCGCGAAACTGCTTCGAGCGCGGCCGCACGACCAGCGATTGCACGCCCGTTACTTGAACATTAAACATTTTCTCGACCGCGGCTTTAATTTCTGGTTTCGTCGCATCGCGCAATACTTTAAAAACGTACTGCCGGTGTTTGTCCCCGATTCGTGTCGCCTTTTCGGTCATCTGGGGTTCGACGAGAACTTGCAGTAGGCGTTCTTGATTCATGCCAATTGCTCCTGCAGACGAACCAACGCCCCTTGGCTAATCACCACTTTCGAAAACGAGATCAGCAACGCCGGATCGATGGTCTCGACATCGGCGAGTCCTACCCAATGCAGATTACGCGCCGACAAATACAGGCCATCCGTCACTTCGTCGGCGACGATCAGCACATCGGATAATCCGAACTTAGCCAGCGTTGCGATCAGCAACTTGGTCTTTTTGGTTTGTACGTCCAAGCTGTCGACGGCCAGCAAGCGGTCTTGGCGGATCAGTTCCGACAGGATGGAACAGAGCGCGCCACGATACATTTTGCGGTTGACCTTCTGCTCAAACGAGCGCGGTCGCGCCGCAAACGCGCGACCTCCTTTACGCCACAATGGGCCGCGCGACGTACCGGCACGCGCCCGGCCGAGGCCTTTTTGCTTCCAGGGTTTCGCCCCACCACCGCGGACTTCGGCGCGCGTTTTCTGCGCCTTGGTGCCCTGGCGCGAGCCAGCGAAATAGGCTGTTACCACTTGGTGCACCAGCGCTTCTTTGTACGGCTGCGCGAAAATCGCGTCCGCCACCGCGACAGTGCCCGCGCTGGTGCCGTTCGCAAATGAATGTAGAGTCAAGTCCATGGGCATCAACCTTGTTGATTCTTAGGGTCTTTGACCGACGGTTTAATCAGCACGTCGCCGCCCTTCGCACCCGGGATCGCGCCTTCGATCATTAGGAGATTGCGTTCGTTGTCGATCTGAACGACTTGCAAGCGTTGCGTCGTACGTTGCACGTCGCCCATGTGGCCGGACATGCGTTTGCCTTTGATCACTCGACCCGGTGTTTGGCGTTGACCAATCGACCCCGGAGAACGATGTGACAGCGAGTTCCCGTGAGTGGCATCGCCCATGCTGAAATTGTGTCGCTTGATGGTGCCGGCAAATCCTTTACCAATCGTCACACCCGTCACATCGACAAGCTGGCCTTGGCTAAACATATCTACTTTGATTTCGGCGCCGGTTTGCAGCTCCGTGCCCTCGACGTCGTTGAGCCGGAACTCCCACAAACCGCGACCGGCGGGGACCGATAACTTGGCGTAGACGCCCGCATCCGGCTTGTTGATCCGGTTGCGATGTTTAGTGCCTGTCGTCACTTGCACGGCGCGATAGCCGTCGGATTCAACTGATTTCACGCGGGTCACGCGATTGGGTTCGACTTCGACCACGGTCACCGGTACCGCGCGGCCATCATCGGCATAGATGCGGGTCATCCCGCGTTTAATCCCAATTACTCCTAGTGTCATGATGTGCCTCGCGCCGCTTAACTGAGCTTAATTTGAACGTCAACGCCGGCGGCGAGATCGAGTTTCATTAACGCATCGACCGTCTTGTCGGTGGGATTCACGATATCGAGCAGCCGTTTATGCGTCCGGATCTCGTACTGATCGCGCGCGTCTTTATTGGCGTGTGGCGAAATCAATATAGTGAAGCGCTCGTGCCGCGACGGCAGCGGAATCGGTCCGCGGATCTGGGCTCCGGTGCGCTTCGCGGTTTCCACGATTTCGCGCGTCGACTGATCAATAAGGCGATGGTCGAACGCCTTGAGCCGTATCCTGATGACCTGCTGATTCATGTCTATTATCCTTCGAGTGCTGGACCGCGTTCGTTGAACACGAGTGATAGTCCGGCCCTCTATCAAGCGCTATTCGATAATTTTCGCGACCACCCCGGCGCCGACCGTCCGGCCACCTTCGCGGATCGCAAACCGTAACCCTTCTTCC
>JAYUEZ010000531.1:0-8450 GCA_043738965.1 Gammaproteobacteria bacterium | reverse complement strand
CCGAACACGGCCAGCTCGCGGCACGCAACATGGCGGGGTTGCAAGGCGCGGTACATCGCGGCAGCGTCAACATGAATGTGTTGGATACCTTGGGACTCATTTCAAGCTCGTTTGGACTGTGGATGGGCAAGGCGGGGGGTACGTCGGCGGAGCTTTTAAATCGCGAGCGCTTTAAGTATCTGAATCTGCAATTCGACGATGATGTTTTAGTTGGCGCTACTAGTCTTGGCCTCACCCAACATGTGGGGGTACTGCGCGGACTCATCCAAACCAAAACTCGTCTCGGCAAATGGAAGGACAAGCTGTTGGAGGATCCAACCCGGATCATGGAAGCCTATCTCGCCAGTACGCAGGCCGTGGGTTTTAACGCGGCGTTGATGAAGTAGCAGAGCACATAGTAGAAATTGGGGAGATGAAGCTAAAGCTCAAACTCTACGCGACGCTTGCCGAGTTCTTACCACCGCACGCGATTTCGAACGTGGCAGATATCGAAGTCGCCGACGATGCCACGCCTTTTCAAATTATCGATCGCTATCGGGTGCCGCGGCCTCGCGCGCACTTGGTACTACACAACGGGCACTACGTACCACCGGCCGAACGCGACAATCCAATTTTCCGCGAAGGTGATTCGCTCGCGATCTGGCCACCAGTCGCGGGCGGGTGAGCGAACTGCCAACCGCTCCGTTCGTTATCGAGCGTGAATACGGCCTAAGTCACGCGGATTTGGACCGCATCCTGCCGCGCGTCACCAAAGCCACGGTGACACGCGAAGCGGATACCTTCACCCTCCGATTTCCGGACGGACGCGAGCTCGCGCTCCGTCTAAGCCCCGAACGCGAGCGGCGCCTAGGGCTAATCCGAATTCCGGTTACTGATCTCACCTTCACTTTTACCGGAACTGGGTGGGCCACGGGCACGCCGCAAGCGTTCATGACCCAATTCGAGCGCGCGTTTCAAAAAGGCGGCGGCTAAACCGCGTGAATTGAACCGGAGGCCACCTCAAGACTTGCTTCGGATGGCCGATAGAAATGTGGTATCGATGCCACACGAAGGCGAATAAATCCAACCTTTGTAGCGTTTATGCTCTCAAAAGGCTTGCGTGAGGCAATTTAATCGTCTACTGTTCGCTACGACCACGCTAGCGGGTGACAACGAATAATTCAGCCGCTTTAGACTGCGGACATGCGGGCCGGGACTGTAGGGGGATGGCAACCGCACGCGAGGTTTAAAGGGCGAGCTTAAGCTTTAAGAATCCTTGAGTTAGGAGGAAGTGATGGCGACACAATTTAAGAAGACAGGGTTGGCGGTTGCAATTGGCGCGGCGGCCCTCGGTCTTAGCGCTGCCGCGAACGCCGTGGTAGTTGTCGGTGGGGATAATGGTTGGGAAGTGAGCTTCGACGGCAATATCAACGCCTTCTATGTCAATAGTTCTAACGATCAAGGATGGGATGCGCTCGGCTTAAACGCGCCAGCATCTCCGGACGGCGGCGAAGGCAGAACACCAGGCACTTTTGGCACTGGCAATGGCACTAATATTTCGCGCGTTGAGTCTGGCTTTCTCCCAGCGTTTTTCAGTTTCAACGTCAAGAGCCCAACCGTGAATGGGATGACGGGCAGCGCACGCTTTAGTTTCGCGCCGACCATTAACAACAGCGCGACTAAAAACCAGGTCTATGCGAGCAACGTATTGAACCCTGGAAATGGGAATAACGGCATCCAAGGGGCCTCGATCGACACTCGTGAAGTGCTGGTCAATTTAGATGGTTCCTTTGGTACCGTTAGTTACGGCCGCACACTTTCGATCTTCGGCCGTCAGGCAATTTTGCACGACATGACCTTATTTGGCGTCGGTCTCGCTAACCAAAGCGGTTCGGGAGTCACCAACGGGCGCATCGGTCGCGGTTATACCTACCCTAACTTCAATGCGCGATTCTCCTACAAGACGCCAGTTTTTAGCGGCTTCCAAGCGGAAATCGGCCTCTATGATCCGAGTGTGGAGCAACTCAACAGTGGCTCAGGGTCAGGGTTACTCGACAAAGTCGATGTGCCACGTTTCGAAGGCGAGCTGAACTACAACACCGCATTCACGGGTGGCGGCGTGCAATTTTGGTTTGATGGCCTGTGGCAGGACATCGCCAGCACGAGAGCCAACGTCGCGCAAGGTGCTAGCACCAATCGCGGCGGCGAAACCACCGTCAGGGCTTGGGGCATGGGCGCCGAAGCCAAATACATGGGCTTCGCAATGACTGGTTATTATTACGACGGTCAAGGCTTAGGCCGCTCGCTGCAGTTCCTCGGGGGCACGCAATGTAATACCTTCGCGACAACAGTCGGCGCACAGACGGTTGGCGCTGGCTCGCATTGCGAGGCGGCGGACGACAGCGGGTACTATCTTCAAGGCACCTACACGTTCCTCGGCAAAACCAAGGTTGGTCTCAGCTACGGCGAATCACGTGAAGATGCGTTCGCCGATCCTTTCGTTCGACAAGCTGGCGCGAGCAACCTCGGGCTGCGTGATGCGCGTTTGAGCATGTGGACGGTCGGTGTCTATCACGATGTCAACTCGTGGCTCAAGCTGATCGCGGAATACAGCAATGCGAAGAACAACTACAGCGAAAATGTGCTGACGCACAGCGCAGGAGCCAGCACGCAGTCCGATACGTTCAGTATCGGCTCGTTCTTCTTCTGGTAAGCGACGCTTAGACTCTGGTCTCAATCAACGGCGCATCTTTGGGTGCGCCGTTTTTTTTGCCTTGACCGCGCCCGCGCCGCGCGACCGTAATACCTCGCGCCACGAGGTTTACGTGTGATGATTCTGCGGGAACTTAGCTATAATCCGCCCGTCTACGCAGTACCCATTCACCGTGAAAAGGCTCGAACGCCTATGCGCCACAGATCGTTCTCAAGAGTTTTCGCCTCAACGCTTGCGCTGATGATGGTGCTCGGTAGCTCCTTTAGCGCTGCGGCGTTTGATCTCCTGCCGAGCTTTTTCGATAAACCGGCGATTCTCAAAAGCATCTGGAAAGAACAAGAGCAATATGTCGCGCTGACCACCCAAGGTAAGAAGGGTACGGCGTTCCCGCGCAATGCCCATCCGGCGACGCTCGACGGCGCCGATATTCGCGATGCCTTGAAATCAGTCGAGGTGTGGAGTGAAGGCGGATTCTTTCGCAACGAAGAGGCCCATCCCATCTTCACCGACGCGCAATGTGAGGTATTGGGACGCTACCTTGCGGACGCGTTGTTGAAAGCCAAGTCCAACGAAGATGTGATTTTCAACGTGCGCGGTTACGGCAAGTTGCTGTTGGATTCGGCCAAGGAAAAGGAGTGGACCAGCGGCCGCGTGTTCTTTGTTGACGGCAAACTCAATCTGATTATTGGCACCTATCACCTGAAAAAGGATCGCGGCATAAAGGGCGCCGAGGCGTCCGCCGGCATTCTCGATAATTACAACGATTTGGTTTTCGATCCTGGTAACCGCACGAGCTCAACTAGCAAGATGGAAGGTCGCATCGTTTCGAGTGCCGGCATTACCATCCCGGGCGCGGCCGATGGCGGACGCAACGATTGGATCGTAATCGCGGTGCCAACGGCGGCCCAGGCCTATCGCGAAGCGCAAATTCCCGAAGAACAGAAGCGTACCACCGAAAAATCAAAACAAGAAGCGGCTAAGCTCACGCTCGAGCGGCGCGAAATGCGTGAAGAAATGGCACGTATGCGCCAGCAAATCAAA
Organism: Gammaproteobacteria bacterium; assembly: GCA_043738965.1. Taxonomy (GTDB): domain Bacteria; phylum Pseudomonadota; class Gammaproteobacteria; genus CAIKBL01. The sequence continues at coordinate 4,717 of JAYUEZ010000531.1, read as the reverse complement.
GCCATGCAAGGTACCGGCGCGAGTGTGGGTGCGGGGAGTAACCAATCGCCCGAAGAACGGCTCGGTATACTAGAAAAGCTGCACGCGAAAAAGCTCATCTCCGACGACGAATATCAGCGCCGCCGCGATGAAATCCTCAAGGATATTTAAGGAATAATCCATGACGGTACCCTTGGGGCTATTGCAATTCACCGAAGGAGTCGACGGCAAGACGCTCACCGCGCACACCCAGCGTCTTGAAGCCTTGGGCTACGACATTCTCTGGATCCCCGAAGTATTCGGGCGTGAGCCGGTCGCGACCTGCGGCTACCTCCTCGCGAAGACCGAGCGCATGCGCATTGGTACGGGGATCCTCAATGTTTACGCGCGTGACGCACATGCCGCTGCACAGGCGCGCAATACGCTAGCCGAGATGTCGGGTGGGCGATTTGTGCTCGGGCTTGGGGTGTCGCACCCGATGTTGGTGGAACCACGTGGGCATAAATTCGAACCGCCGGCAAGAAAAATGCGGACCTATCTCCGCACGATTCGCGCGGTGAACGTGGACGGTCTCCAAGCACCTATCGCGGCGCCAATCGTCGTCGCCGGTCACGGTCCCAAATTGATGGAAGTGGCTGCCCAGCACGCGGACGGTTTGTTTCTTTATTTGCAACCACCAGAGCAAGTCACGGTCGCCCGGAAAATAATTGGGGCGGCTAAACAAATTCACGTGGTGCTACGCATGGTCCTCACCGCTGATAAGGCGAAAGCACGTGCAGTGGCGCGCGCCGCGCTCGGCTTCTATATGCAGCTGCCGGCCTATCATCGTGCCTGGCAAAGCGCGGGCTTTGTGGCGGCCGACTACGCTGACGGTGGCAGCGATCGCTTGATCGATATGCTTGCGCCGAGTGGTTCCATCGAAGACCTTCAGGCGGTGCTAAAGCGCTACGAAACTGCCGGCGCAACACATATCAGTCTCTATCCCATTCACCCGGATGAAGCCTATGACCCGAATCAAGCGGGTGGTTCAATGTGGGACTGGGATTCGCTTGAGGCGTTGGCGCCGAACCGTCGGTAGTGGGGGGCGCATCACGGCGAAGCCGCGTCAAGTTCGCGACTAAGCAACGCGCGCTTTCGTTCAATCCCCCATCGATAACCCGCTAAAGCGCGATCGGTGCGCACCACCCGATGGCACGGAATCGCCACTGCCAGCGGATTCGCGGCGCATGCCAACGCGACTGCGCGCACTGCACTAGGTTGCCCGATAACGGTCGCAATTTCGGCATAGCTCGCGGTTTGGCCGCACGGAATTTTGGTCAACGCCTGCCACACGCGCTGTTGAAAGGCGGTGCCGCGGATATCGAGCGGAAGATCCATCGTGTTGCCCGGACGTTCGATAAAACCAACGACCGTCGCGACCCACTCTTCGAAGTTCGCGTCGGCGCCAATCAGTTCAGCGGCTTTAAAGCGATCTTGTAATTCGCGGACCAAGGTTTCTGCGTCGTCGCCAAATTGAATCGCGCAGACACCATCCTTGGTGGCGGCGACCAGCACCGAGCCCAAACTACAGAGTCCAACCGCGAAGCGGATCACGGTGCCACGCCCATGGGCTTTGAATGCACTCGGACGCATGCCTAGCAGGCCTGAGCTTTGAGCGTAGCAGCGTGCCGTCGAATTGAAACCGGCGGCGTAAATAGCCTCTGTGATGGTCGCGCCGTTGTGAATTTCATGCGCGAGCCGCAGGCCGCGTGTACGCGAGGCATAGGCTTTGGGCGTGACGCCCATGTGTTGTTTAAACACGCGGTGAAAGTGGTAGCGGCTTAAGCCGGCAACTGCTGCGATTGCCTCAAGACTTGGCATCTCCTCCGCGGACTCGATCAAGGCACAGGCTTTGGCGATACTTGCCGCGTGACGACTTTGCAGATCGCCATCGCGCGGACGGCAGCGCTTACAAGCGCGAAACCCCGCTTCCTCGGCCGCGTCGCAGCTTGGATGAAAGCACACGTTCTCGCGTCGCGCCAAGCGCGCCGCGCAGCTGGGGCGGCAGTAAACTCCCGTCGTACGCACCGAATAATAGAACACCCCGTCGGCACTGCGATCACGTGTGCAAACCGCCTGCCAACAGGCGTCATCGTCGGCAAAGCGAGTCGCGGGATGGGGAATCGAAATTGCTAGTCGATGAGCAGGCGCCGCATCACTGACCTGAGACCGCGGGGTAGACCGAGTGCTGGTGTGCATGACAGATTCTCCGTGATTCGAGACATTGGCAATCAGACGGGAAGCAGTGTAGTTCAAACGAAGTTTTAGAAAATCTCAAAACTTGCTGTCGAATTGCTGATGTCCAAGACGCGTTGGTTAGCGTTCCTTAGTCGCGGGCGGTATATCCATGCTCGCGCACTGGCAAGGTGAGCGCGGTGCCGAGCAGTATCATGCCGGCAAGTATGGTCCACGCCCAGCGCCAAGAGTGTGTGTAGTCGACGAATACACCGAACAGAGGCGGCAGCATGATAATCCCGCCATACATGACGGTCATGGCGGCGCCGATGGTTCGACCTTGACGTTCTGGGCCCGCAATCTCAGCCAAGATTGAAATCCAATTGCCGTGCCAGCCGATGGTGTTGAACGCATAGCAGACAACGATGATGGCGACATAAATAAACGGAGTCTCGACGGGCAGCCATCCCAGCACCAAAGACAAACCGGCCGCGAGGACGTTCGCCGTGATAAGCGCCGGTTTACGTCGTTGGCCAAACCAGCGATCGCTCCATACGCCCCAGAGCACTCGGCCCGCGGCGCCGGCAAGTTGCGCGGCGACTAGTAGAGTCGCGGTGGTGGTTACCGGAATTCCCTGCGTTTCCTTTAGGTACAAGGCCAAGTAAGTCACGAGTGCAAATTGTCCGAGCGGCAACAAAGCGCCCGCAAGCCCCATCAAGGCGATATCACGCGTGAGCACTTCGCGGAAGCTAAGCGGCGCCGAGGGCCTGGTGAGTATTTCGTGCGCCGGACGTTCATCGCGGTAGCCAAAAAAACATAGCGCCGCTGTCAGAAACGCAAAAATGCCACTAACGACCACTGCTATTCGCCAGCCGTGGTGAACGGCGAGCGCCGGCAGCGTTGCGGCCGCCAGCGCGCCACCAAGCGGGATCCCCGTTTGACGCACGCCCATTGCCGTGCCGCGTTGCGCGAGTGGAAACCAGCGCATGACGGCCTTGCTGCCCGCGGGCGTGGGGAAAGAGGCGCCGATCCCGGCAATAACGAGCACTAGCAGCGCCGATATAAAACCATGCGTGGCGAGAATCGCCGCACAGGCCGCGCCGATAATGACATTGCCACAAACCAGCGCGGCGCGTTCCCCTCGCGAATCAACCAACGCGCCCGCCGCAAATAACGAGGTAAAAGACCCGGCCATCAGCGCCGAATTAAATAGGCCCACTTGCCCGCGAGTAAGCCCCAAATCTTCCTGCAAGAACGGTGCGAGCGTCGGGATCCCTTGAGTCACAAGCGAGCTTGCGATTTGCGCCAAGAGTGCGATGCCGAGCATCAGCCACGGCAAACGATGTTGATAATTAATAGCGATGACTTTCGAACAAGATCAGCGACGATGGCCCCGGCGCCATCATCGCTTTATCGCGCCGAGATTATTTGCGTAGTTCACGTCGCATGATTTTACCGCTGGCGGTTTTCGGCAACTCGTCCACTAACTCGATTTCGCGCGGCCGCTTGTAAGCGGCCATCCGATCCTTACAAAACTCGATGATTTCCGCCGGCGTTGCCACTGCATCCGCTTTGAGGCTGACGAAGGCTTTCACGGATTCACCGCGATACGCATCGGCGACGCCGACTACCGCGCATTCGCGAATTGCCGGATGGGTGTACAGCACATCTTCGACTTCGCGCGGCCAGACTTTGTAGCCCGACGCAATGATGAGATCCTTTTTCCGATCGACAATGTAAAACCAGCCGTGTTCATCCATGAAGCCGACGTCGCCGGTGTGGATCCCACGCGCCTCGAAGCATTTCGCAGTTTCTTCCGGCTTCTGCCAGTACCCCGGTACCACCATGGGTCCACCACTGACGAGTTCTCCGACTTCGCCAACCGGAACGGCATTGCCTTCATCATCGACGATGTGCACCACCGCGCCGCAAACAGGAACGCCGACCGCGAGCGCGCCGGTGTTAGGATCGACCGGCGCATCGCCGCCTAGGGGCACTGCATGGGTTGGGCTGGTGGTTTCGGTCATGCCGTAGATGTTGTGAATGTACGCGCCGAACTGTTGTTTGAACGCGGCCACCGTGGCGGGCGCCACTGGGGCACCGCCGCTATAGACTTTCTTTAAGGTCGAGAAGTTACGCCGCTTGGCGTCCTCGTTATTCATCAAGGCGATAAACACGGTAATCGACGCCACCACAAAAGTTGCGCCGTGACGCTCGATCAATTCCGCGGTCGTCGCTGGATCAAATCGGTAATACAGGATTTGCGCGCACGGCAATAGAAACGAGGTCGTGGTCTGCGCGATTAAGCCAGTGACATGAAATAACGGCGCCACGCCCAAGATGACATCGCGCGAACTCAAATCCATCCACGCCCGATAAACCTGCGTGTTGTAGACGATGTTGGCGTGGGTGTTCATGGCACCCTTCGGCGGTCCGGTCGTGCCCGAGGTGTAGGTTAATAGCGCGATATCGCTACTCGCTATTTCAAGCGGCGCGACGACATGATCAGCAAACGCGTTCATGG
>JAYUEZ010000530.1:0-3215 GCA_043738965.1 Gammaproteobacteria bacterium | reverse complement strand
CGAACGGCGGACTGTCTTGCACGGCGTCAGTCGGTCTCGGCATGAGCGGGGCTTACCCGGGCCCCGGCTCATTCATGATTTCGGCGCGGGGCACCAATCTGCCCGAATTGATTGCCGAGGGTGAAACGCCGCGCGACGCGCGTGAATTGCTGAAACAGATTGACGCGGGCCGCCTGACGGTTAAGAACCTCGAAATCTGGAAAACCGATTGCCCGGAACTCGCACTAAAGGATCACGATCTGTTTGTGGATGCCGCTGGATCATCCGGTGGCTGGGGCGATCCGCTCGATCGTGATCCGGCGTTGGTTATTAAGGATCTCGACGACGGCATGGCGCCGCAGTATGAATTCGTTAGCCGCATGCACGGCGTGGTCGCGGTACAAGACGCGAGTGGTATTTGGCAACTCGATGCGGCGGCAACCACGGCGAAACGCGCCGGCTTAAGACGCCAACGACTCGCCGAATCCATGCCGGCCGAAGCCTGGTGGCATGCGGAACGCACCAAGGTCTTAAGCAAAGACATGTTCCCAGAAGTGCATGAGATGTACGCGCAAAGCCTCAGCTTTGCAAAATTCGACGGCGAATTCCGGCGCTTCTGGCAGGTCCCCACGAACTTTGCATTCGAGCGGGAGTAAGGCATGACCGACGATAGCGGCATTAGCAAGGAACTCATCGCGCAATTGATCGCGGGCCAGATCGACGACGACAACGCGACGCGGCTGCAACGGTTACCGCGTAAGGACAAGGATCGATTTTTCAAATACATTGAAGTGCTACAACAGCGTGCGCCGTGGCCGGAGCAAATCTTGCTGCGCCTTGGCGATAAGTTATTTGTCGTGCGCAATGCGCGAAATGAGCGGGTCGTGAAATGTGAGTGCGGTACGGAATTTGGTGACTACCGGCAGAATTGGAAACTCGCCTGTCGCATTCGCACGCGCCGTACGTTGCCGGAAATGCTGGAAGTCTATGATCCGGAACCGGCCTGCCCCGAACCCGGTTGGCAGGAGATCCGCGAGTTCTTTTGTCCAGACTGCGCGACACAACACGCGGTTGAAGTGGTCGCGCCGGGTTATCCGATCGTATTCGAAATGCTGCCCGATTTAGACAAGTTTTATCGCGACTATCTCGATCGCCCGCTACCGGACGAAGCGCCGACGTGGTATGCCGATCACACAGAAGTGGTCACGCGGACATGGGCGACACGGGTGCATTAAACGATCGATGAAACGGCGGGCTTAGTATCCTCGCCGCAGGACCCACAAAATGAGCCTCAGTACCGCAGTCGCGGCCCACGACCGCCAATTTATCCTTGCCTTCGACGCCGGCGGCACGATGACCGATGCCATCTTGGTCAAACCCGATGGCAGCTTCACGGTAGGAAAATCAATCAGCCGGCGCGACGACGAACCACGCAGTTATCGCGAATCGGTCACCGATGCCGCGAACAATGTTGGCCTCACCGCCGAAGCGGTCCACGCCAGCTGCGCCGCCGACATCTACTGTGGCACGGGGATGCTCAACACCGTGCTCACGGGCAACGGCCGCAAGGTGGGTCTGCTCGTCACGCGCGGCTTCGAAGACATCACGGTGATGGAAGGTGGCTTGACCTATTTAGGCCAAAGCCAGAACGAATCCTTGCATCAGCAATGTCATAAACACACACGCCCGTTGGTTGATCCAAAAAATGTGTTCGGCGTCAGCGAACGTCTCACTGGCGGCTGCTACCAGGGCAATATTCACCTCGCGCCGGGGCACGAGTTAATCCCCGTCAAGGAAAGTCAAGTCATCAGTGCGGTGAACACGATGCTGGATCGTGGCGTCGAAGTGATCGGCATTCTGTTCCTGTATTCGTTTGTCGATCCGCGACATGAACATCAAGCAAAGACTATCGCCGAATCGGTGCTCAAAACACGCGGCGTCAAAATCCCGGTCGTCTGCTCGGCCGACGTGGCGCCGGTCTCCAAAGAGAACAATCGCCTGAAGAGCTTGCTGTTTCAGTGTTTTGCCGCCGAATTAGTGCGTGACTCTTTGATGTCGGTCGAGGCACAAGCGAAGTTCTATGGCTATCAAGGCCGTCTTCTCACGTTGTTGTCGTACGGCGGCGCCGTGAATATGGAATATCCGCGTCTCTACGAAACGATGATCTCAGGTCCCATCGGCGGGCTGATTGGCGCGCAATTCATCGGCGAAAAGTTAGGGATCAGAAACATCGTTACCGCCGACATGGGCGGCACGAGCTTCGATGTGGGCCTGCTGGTGGAAGGTCGCATGGGGATCACTAAGAGCGCGGATATCGCTGGTCATCGCTTGGCATTGCAGATGGTCGAGATCGACTCGGTTGGCAGTGGCGCCGGATCGGTGGTGTGGGTGGACGAATACAAACGGCTGCACGTGGGTCCGGATAGCGCGGGCGCGAAAGTGGGCCGCTGTCTCAATTTCGATCGGTTGACGGTTACCGACATCAATGTCGTGCTCGGCTATGTAGATCCCGATTACTTTCTCGGCGGCCAAGTCAAACTCGATCGCGACGCGGCGCTGAAAGCCTTGGACGAAGCGGTGGCTAAGCCGCTCGGCTTAACCGTGTATGAAGCGGGTGCCGGGGTTCTCGATATCGTCAACGCGCAAATGAACGATCTGCTGCGGACGATGATTGCGGCCAAAGGCTACGACACCCACGACTTCACGCTGCTCTACTATGGCGGCGCAGGCCCAGTGCACATGCACGGCTTCGCGGACGGGATCGAATTCGCGGATGTAGTCACGTTACCGTGGGCTGCGGGATTCTCGGCGTTCGGCGCGGCATGCGCGGAATACATGCATCGTTACGATCGCGGCTTACGCGTGTTGATCCCCAATGGCTTGGATGATGGCGAACGCACGGCGGTGGCGCTGCAAATTCGCGCTACCTGGGCCGCGCTTGAAGCTGAAGCGCGCGACGAAATGCGCAAGGAAGGTGTCGAACCCTCAACGCTAAAATTTCGTTATGGGATCGCGGCCCGTTACATTGGTCAGCTTGAGAGCTTTGACACCGAACTCCCCGATGGCGCGATGGCTGGAGCAGCTGATGTTAAGCGCATGATCGATGCGTTCGAAGCCATGTATACCAAGGTCTATCCGGCGGGTGCGCGGTTCCCTGATGCAGGATATTCGCTGACCGCGGTGCATCTGGAAGCGATCGCGCCGAAGCCGCAACCAATCTTGACCGAACATCCGCT
>JAYUEZ010000529.1:0-3223 GCA_043738965.1 Gammaproteobacteria bacterium | reverse complement strand
CGACGCGCGATACTTAGTCCATTGGTCCAAAGCGCCGTGGGCTACACCATTGACTTCGACGCATTCGCGGCGAGCCTCGATACTGGCGCTAAAATGCTCTTGCTGTGCCATCCGCATAATCCGACGGGTCGCGCCTTCAATCGTGATGAACTGATGTCATTAGCCACGCTCGCGCTCAAACATGATCTCATCGTGATCGCCGATGAGATCCACGCCGACTTAATGCTGGATGCGCGCCCCCATATTCCATTCGCGTCACTTGGACCCGAGATCGCGGCGCGGACGATTACGCTGACCTCACCCAGTAAGCCCTTCAATATCGCGGGACTCTGTCTCGCTTGCGCGGTCTTTGGCAGCGACGCGCTGAAACGTCGATTCGGGACGACTCCCGCGCATGTGCGCGGCGGCCGGAGCGCGCTCGGCATTCAGGCCGCGCATGCCGCATGGACCATGGGCCAACCTTGGTTAGATGAAACGCTGGCGAAACTTCGCGCCAATCGCACGCGCGTGGCCGACTTCGTCGCGGCGCATTCGCCGGCAATACGTCATGCGCCGCCTGAAGCAACGTATTTGGCCTGGCTCGATTGTCGCGAATTAAGTCTTGGCGTTGAGCCGTTTAAATTCTTTTTGGAGCACGCGCGTGTCGCCCTGAGCGAGGGTCCTGCTTTTGGCGAAGCAGGCCGCGGATTTACGCGCTTGAATTTCGCGACGAGTCCAGAGATCTTGAACGAAGTACTAACCCGAATGGATGCGGCGTTGAAGGCGCGATAAGCGCTTCGTCACTTGCCCCGAACGGGGCATTTTTCAGCAAGCATTCCCCCTCACCCTTAGCCGTCTAGGCTTTTAGTGCTGATACACCCAGCGCAGCAGCGCGTCACTTAAGACATTACCAGACCAAAAATTCATGCGTGGATGATTCGCGAGAAACGCCACGCTATACATCCGGCCACTCTTGGCGCGAACATATCCGGCGATCGCGGCGACGCCATTGATATGGCCAGTTTTCAAGTGCATCCAACCGGTCTCGGGCGCGCGCGGAAAACGCTTTCGCGTGGTGCCGTCAACGCCAACAATGGATAGCGAGGCCAAATACTCCGGCATGTAGCGGCTGCTGTACGCGTAGCGTAAAACTTCAGATAACGTGTGCGCCGAAATGCGGGTGTTGCGCGATAACCCGGAGCCGTTTTCGAGCACCAGTCCTGCCGTCGGGATCTTGCGCTCAACAAGATAGCGTTGAACCACCGCGACACCCTGCGCGGCTGTCAGTGGTGGTTTGAATGCACTGCCGCCGATGGCGTACAGAAACGCATCGGCCATGACGTTATTGCTCCATTTATTGAGGGGGCGCACCACCTCGGCGAGCGGCGGCGAGTCCCAGCGATAGAACGGTGGCGCGTCGAGCGGCGCCGGACCACGCTTCAGGCCGCCATTTAACGCGCCACCCCACTGGGCCCACAACAATTTGAATAATCCAAAGGTGTAGCTCGCGGGTTGCAGCAGCGTGCGCGGTAGCGATTGTTCGCCGCAGCTTGCCTGGTAGTCGCCACTAAACACGACGCGATCCGCGGCTACCGGATCCGGCACCGACATTTGAAAGGTACTGAGCACGCCGTGGCAATGTCCCGGGACTAAGCGGAGATGATTCTCGATGATCAGATTCGGCAGCGCGGGATCGACGCGAATGTTCACGCTTCGCGCGTCGGCGCTGGGCGCGAAGGCAAACGTTATCGCTTTAAAATTGACTAATAAGGCATTCGGCAACACATTGTAGAGGCGATAGGCCTCGCCATCGAACTCGCCTGAATTGGCGGCGACGGGCGCGAAATAAGTATCGTCGATGATCAGATCGCCCGTGATTTCGCGTAAGCCCCGCGCACGCAACTCGCCGAGCATCTTCCACATATTTTCGACGACGAGGAATGGATCACCCTGTCCACGCAGCACGAGATCGCCGGTCAGCACACCGTCCTTAATGGAGCCCAGCGTATAAATCTCGGTGGGCCACGAGTACGTTGGACCGAGCAGATCGAGCGCGACAAAGGTGGTTAATAGCTTAATCGTGGACGCTGGATTGCGCGGCATCTCGGCATTCACACTGAGCAACGGCGTCGGCGAATCGATGGCTTGCACTAGTACGCTAAGTGCCGCATCCGGAATCTTTAAGCGCTGCGCCGCCGACGCAAGCGGTCCAAGTGGGTCCGCACCAGCGGCAGTTGCAATGAGGAACACGCCACCGATGGCCAGGCGCTGAAAGAACATCAGCAACATGCCCGACTTAAGCTAAATGATATCGCTCGCAATAGCGCATCGCTCACCGATGAAGCTTGTGGTATTCGGGATTCGGTTGCATGTTCGTCGCGCTCGCGACGCGGTTCGTCATATTGTAAAAACCCGCGACGTTAGCGATGTCCCAGATGTCTTTGTCGCTAAAGCCCACGTCTCTTAGCGCCTGGCGATCGCTCTCGACGATGGTATAGCTCGCGACCGTCATTTTGATCGCGAAATCGAGCATCGCGCGTTGCCGCGGTTCGAGATCGGCCGCGCGATAGTTCATGACCATGAGTTCGCCCAATACGGGATCACAAGAATACTCACGGACACTGGCGCCATGCGCGACTTGGCAGTAGAAACAATGATTCGTCGACGAGACCGCCACGGCGATCATTTCACGTTCGAGTTCGGTCAAGCCCGATTCGCCGACCATCAGCGTGTTATAGAAACGCGAGAATGTTCGCAGCTGCTCGACATTGTGGCTATACGCCGCGAGCACATTCGGCAGCATTCCTAACTTGGCGTCGCATTTGGCGAAATATTTTTGAATGTCCTCCGGCAGTTCGGCGCGCGGTGGCAAGGGAATATCTAGCGCCATGACATAGGCTGGTTGCGACTTCATTGAGTCCCCTTCTGTTTAGCCAAATGATTGAGATAATTGCGCCCGTATCTTAGTGCATGAGCGTCAATCCGCAAGACGAAATCGCTTGCGGCCGAGACCGTTCCAACCCTAGAGTAAAATTCACAACAGCGCGTGAAGTGCGCACATTGCAACCGGCGATTGAACTAACGGAGAGCCGCTGATGGCGACAATCAAAATTGCGGCGACCCAAATGGCCTGTGATTGGGACATCGCCGCCAATATCGCCCGCGCGGAACGTCTAGTGCGCGCGGCCCATGCCCAAGGCGCGCAGATCATCTTGCTCCAGGAATTATTTGAAACGCCCTACTT
>JAYUEZ010000528.1:0-3226 GCA_043738965.1 Gammaproteobacteria bacterium | reverse complement strand
CCGGCGCGTTCCTGGTGTTTTTGTTCGTACGTGGTCTCGGCTACGATTTTTTGCATGCCTCCGCGGCGGCTAAAATCGTCAATGTCGCGACGAATTTGGCGGCGCTCGCGTTTTTTCTTCCGCACGCTCAAGTGCTGTGGTTGCCAGCTGGCCTTTTAGCGGTGAGTAATCTGCTGGGATCGTTACTTGGCGCGCACTACACGTTACGCCACGGCAGCGAATTCGTGCGACGGGTATTTTTGGCGGTGGTGATATTGTTGATCCTCAAACTCACGCGCGACGCCTTGTGGCCATAAGGAAGTATGAAGCATCAGCTTGAATTGCTCGGAGCTCCGTGTGAATAGCGCCGACCGCGCCTCCCCACGCGTCAGTTATTCGTTTCTAAAACTAATGACGGGTTCGGATCTCGCGAATCGACGCCTGCCAATGCTTGGTTGCGTCTCGGTCAATCCTGGGCCCGTGGTGTGGCTCACCGCGTGCAGCCACGGCGATGAAGTCGGCGGTATCGCCGTGATCCACGATTTGTTTCGACGCTTACAGCGGCAGCTATTATGTGGCGCGGTGCACGCGTTTCCGCTGATGAATCCGCTCGGATTCGAAAGCGGCACGCGCAATATCACCATCAGTCGCGAAGATTTGAATCGCTCGTTTCCCGGTAATTTACAAGGCTCGCTGGGCGAGCGTATCGCCGCGCGCATCTTCACGCGGATCTTGGACGCCGCACCGAATTTGGTGCTTGATCTGCATAACGATTGGATCCGCTCAATCCCCTTCGCGCTGTTGGATCCCGCGACCGCGGCGTTGCCAGCAGGCGCGTATGAACGAACCTGTGCGCTCGCGCGCGAAACGGGGTTGTGCACCATCATTGAAACGGACGCCGTTGAGAATTCACTCACCTATAACCTGTTGGCCCGCGGCATCGCGGCCATTACCTTGGAGCTCGGCGAGTCCCGTGTCGTCAATGAAACGCATGTTGCGTCGGGGATTGGCGCGATCTGGAATGTCCTCGCGCACCTCGGCTTGGTTGTCCCGTTAACCGAACCTTTTCGCTATCCCTTGCCGCCGCGCTATGCGCAAGGCGACATGCTGCAGTATTCCGACAAACCCGTCGGCTCGAAGAGCGGAATCATTCGTTTTTTGGTCGAACCTGGGACCGAGATTAGGGCAGGCCAGGCCTTCGCGCGGATCACCAATGCGTTTGGCAAACACCAGGAAACGGTCAAGGCCACGCAGGATGCGATTGTGCTCGGACATTCGGATTCGGCCGCGGTATTCCCGGGTATGCCGATCATGGCGTTTGGGATTGGCGCGGAACCACGCAACGTGGGAGCCGCTTAAATGGCACACGCGATCGCCGCATCGCTATCCAACAACAGAATGTCACGACTGCGTAAACACACGGTCACGCGCGCACCTGCCGTGAGTTGATAGTCATGAATCACCCGTAGGGGTAGGCGGATTTCGATCGCCTCGTCGGGCAGCCCATCGGGCGTCACCCACACCAAGGCGAGTTCACCCAGCGCGACCACCGACTGCACGGTACTTGGCAGCGGATTTTCGAGATGCGGACCCCACGGTCGATCGGGTCGTCGCAACAACACATTAGTCGGCAAGACCGTCCATTCGCACGGGCTTGAGATGGCGGCGGGCGCGGCCAGTGTTAACCGATACGGCCCCCAGCGCAGTGCCTGCGGATCTGTGAGATCCCATGCGGCCGAGAACTGATTACTGATCCCGAGTAAACGCACGGCGGCCGGCGTCGCGGGGCACGCCAACACCGTATGGGTGGAACCGTACTGCACGACTTTCCCGTGTTCAATCAGGATTAAGAACGACGCGAGCTGCGCAGCTTCTTCGAGATCATGCGTGACCAACAGAATCGTCATCGGCGTTTCAGCATGTAGGCGGCGCAGCTCCACGTAGAGTTCGCGGCGACTGGGCCTGTCGAGCGCGGAGAAGGGTTCGTCAAGTAAGACCACCTCGGGGTCGCGTGCCAAGGCCCGCGCCAGCGCCACGCGCTGACGTTGACCGCCCGACAGCGTGCGCGGGTAGCGCTCGGCATGGTCGACAAGCTTGACGCGCGCCAATAACTCGCGCGCGCGCGTACCGCGCATCGCGGGCGACAAATGGGTGAGCGCCGCTTCGATATTCCGGCGCGCCGTAAGATGGGGAAACAGTCCGTATTCCTGCGGTACATAGCCAATTGCGCGTAGTCGTGGCGGAATACAGATCTTCCGCGCACTATCGAACCACACGTCGTCACCTAAGGCGATGCGACCAGCCCGCGGCACCCGCAGCCGTGCGATGGCGCGGAGGATACTGGTCTTCCCACTGCCGGATGGGCCGACGAGACCGGTGATCTGTCCGCGCGGCAGCGCTAGATCGAGCGCGAGCGACGGTTGATCGTTGTCGATCCTTATCTGCAAGGTCATCGCCGGCCGCGCCGCTCGCCGACACTATAGGAGAGGGTAATCGACAACAAAGAAATGCCGAGCAGGGTCAACGCCATCACGCCCGCGGTCGCGGTATGGAACGATTGAACTTCATCGTAGATCGCGATTGAAATGGTTTTGGTCGAACCGGGAATGTTGCCGCCGATCATCATGACGACGCCGAATTCACCGAGTGTGTGCGCGAACGTCAGGACTGCGGCAGAGATCACGCCGCGCCACGCCAGGGGTAATTCGATCCGCCAAAACGCCTGCCACGCGGTTAGACCGCAACACTGCGCGGCTTCGCGAATATCGGCGCTGATGCCTTCGAAGGCGCGTTGTACGGGCTGCACCGCGAACGGAATATTGACGATGAAGGAGGCAATGACAAGACCGGCAAAGCTGAACGCCAAGGTGGTTCCGGTTAACGCCGTGTACCAACGCCCGACTGGTCCCGCGAAGCCGCGCAGGAGGTAGTATCCGAAAACCGTTGGCGGTAAGACCAACGGCAGCGCAATCAACCCTTCAAGCCAGGGTTTGCGCCGGCCGTGCATGAAGGCAAGCGCGCGACCGATAAACACGGCAAACGGCAAGAGAAGCAGCAGCGTGACCACGCCCAGCAGCAAGGAGAGCCGTAGTGCCTGCCAGTCCATTTTACTCAGCGGGCTCAATGCCATTGCGCACGAAGGCGGCGCGCGAGGTGTCTGTCTGCAAGAACGCATAGAAGGCGATCGCCGTCGGCGTGGCGTCGCGCATGAGCGCCATGCGCTGACGTAGCGGCACGGTTTTATGTA
>JAYUEZ010000527.1:0-3227 GCA_043738965.1 Gammaproteobacteria bacterium | reverse complement strand
ACGCCTTCGACAAGCTCGCGCATTTCATGCCGATGACGATGCATCGCTACGCAGCGCCGGCCGACTTGTTTCACCTGGCGCGTATCGGCGCGAGTTTGATTGAGGATTGTGGGCCGTGCGCGATCATTGCCGCAAATAGCGCGCTCGGCGATGGTATCCCTCGCGATCTGATCAACTCCGCGCTGGCATCGAATCCACCCGAAGGCGATCCGCGAATCGCGTTTGCATTCGGTCAAGCGGTTGCCGGACAGTCAAACGAGGCGCAAGCGCTGGGTGATGCCATCGAAGCCAAGCATGGCCGCACGGTCCGCCTTGAGCTCGCGATAACCGCTGCTACCGTTCGCGCCTATCCGGGAATCAAGCGCGGTCTTGGTCTCACTAAATCGTGTTCGACTACGAAGTTGGAAGTTTGAATCAATGGCGGAGAATCGAATTTACATGCGTTTAGCTGAACGCTTTAGGCTGTATGCAATTATGATTATGTCGGCTATGAACCGTCACTTGCGGTATCCTAAATACAGGCTCCGCCGAAGGTGAAAGCGGACATCTACTTCACGACATCCGCCATACATGTCGCCGTAATTAATTTCCGTCTAGAAAACTACTTAAGGGGTAAAGTGCATGAACAATTCTAAAAACGGAGATCGACGGTTTTCTGATCAATAAAAAGTCTTAAGTAACCTTTGAAGCCACTCAATTTCGCAATTCCGATATTTAGTCTGCTCGTCGGATGCGCTGCTGCGCTGCCGAGCCGGCCCTCTCCGAACGTTACTCTCGACTCGTTCCGCTTCGTCTCAAAAGCTCCACGAGAAGTCACGCAAGGATCGCTAGATTTCTTCACAATTGGACAGTCGCCGAGGGAAGCGGCCGAACAAGCGAAACGAAATCGACCGGCGCACGACATAATGACAGACCACGATTTAAAGATATCGGGGATGGTTCGTAACGGTGAGCTGCGCCAAATCACAGCGGGTTCGTTTACTGATAGCGACTTAAAATATTTTTCGCGCTCAACAATTTGGCACATTGCAGGCGTGGAATCGGGAGGGTTTGAGTTGTACACGCTCACGTTCATGGATCAAAAACTTGCACGCATTCGAAACACATGGACAACGGACGGGCCTTAAACGTTGGAACGGAAATCCGCGAATCGATTTATTTTCCGCACGATGGCAGATATTCGTCTTCCAAGCGAGGTAGGGCGGAAAAGCGTAGCGCCTTCCGCCAGATAGGGCTACCAATTGGCCACCTAAGATCCCGTGTAGCGCCAACCGCGACGGTGCGAGTCCTTCGATGAGTGGGCACACGCGCCTTCGAACGAATTGGCGCATGCGGCGGAAGGCGCTGCGCTTTTCCGCCCTACGAGCTATGCCGCGCATAGAAAATTTCGACGTCTGAAAGCAGTCACTCGCCGCAGGTAGGACTAGGTCGATCGTGTTCGCTGTACATACGTCTCAAACCAATCCCGCCTGATCGCTCAAAGGGTTGCACGCCGCGCAAAAAATTCAATTCATCCCAAGCACTCGATATAAGATTGTCAACGACGTTGCGGCGACCACCAATACGGTTAGGCCCGCCCCGGCTTGACGCGGCATGGTTGGGCCGAGCGAGCGACTCAAACCCCAGGCATTGGCGACGCGCGCTACCACCAACACGGAACCCAACCCGTTCAACAGGCTGGTGGGCGTTCCGAGCCCCTCTGCAAGCATGAGTAACAGCAACGCCAATGGCGCTTGTTCGGTGAAATTTGCGTGTGCTCGAATGGCCTGCGCAAGTTGAGGATTGCCGCCATCACCTGCGGTGATTCCGCTCTTGACGCGGTTCAGAATCACTCTCACGGTTAGCGCGGCGGCAAGAAGTCCGAGTATTCCCGCATAAATGGCGGAAACGTGGAGGGATAGGGTTGTCATGGCGATCCTTTCAAGGGTGATTACCCGAATATCCGGGCTGTTACTTAAGTCGAACCGACCGTCACCAAATCGACAGATCGAATGGATTTATTTTCAGAATTGAACCGACGGTGGTCGGTGAGTAATTGGTGCCGGAGTTTCGATTATCCGATTAAGGGTGGTGCCGGCCCTCGGCGCGATCAATTACCGTCCGTCACCCGTCAGTAAAAAATTATTCGAATCACCGCCGCTTATTTTTCTATAAACGATATAAGCGAAACTCCGGCACCGTTTTCTAATGAAAGTCTCGTGACTCGATCGATAACCGCCCCAACAACGCCGAATGATCAAACAACCGCTCGGCGATCAAATGCACCACTATTCCCTCACGCTGAACCTGGCCGCTGACGCCTAACAACCGCGCGCCGAGTAATTCTCGGCGTTGGGTCTCGACCAAGCTGGACCACACAATCAGATTGATCACGCCAGTTTCGTCTTCGAGTGTTACGAACACCACGCCAGTCGCGGTTCCCGGACGCTGGCGCGAGATCACCAAGCCAGCCGTTCGGACTTTCTCGCCATGGTTCGCGTGCATAATTTCAAAGGCCGTGGCGCAGCGTAGGTGATCGAGTCGCGCGCGCAGTAGCGCGAGCGGATGGCGACCCAAAGTTAATCCTAAATTCGCGTAATCTGCGATGAGATCCGCGCCTTCGGAGGGCTTGCGGAGCAAAGGTAACCCTTCCGCGATCGTCGCCCCGGGCAGCACGGGTAAGGGCGCGGTCACGCCGAGTGCGGCCCAGTTCGCCCGATGCCGATGACCGCTCAAACTCGTCAACGCACCGGCGCGAGCGAGCGTCGATAAAGCGCCGCGATCGAGTTCGGCGCGTGCGCCGAGATCACTCGTGTGCTCGAAAGCACGCGCTGCTCGCGAGGTAACCACTCGCTCCGCCACCGCCGCGGATAATCCTTTCACTAGGCATAAGCCTAGGCGCACGACAGGCTCCATCGATATTGCCGTGGGACGCACCAGCGTGCACTCCCAGTCACTGGTCAGCACATCTGGCGGCAGCACGGTCACGCCATGCCGCCGCGCGTCTTGCACCAACTGCGCCGGCGCGTAAAAACCCATCGGCTGGCTATTCAGGAGTGCGCATAAAAACGCCGCGGGCTCGTGGCATTTGAGCCAGGCCGAAACATAGGCCAGCAAAGCAAAACTCGCGGCATGCGATTCCGGAAACCCATACTCGCCAAACCCTCGGATTTGATTGAACAGGCGTACGGCAAAATCCTCCGGATAGCCGCGCTCGCGCATCCCACTGAGCAATTTCTCGCGGAAGT
>JAYUEZ010000526.1:0-3227 GCA_043738965.1 Gammaproteobacteria bacterium | reverse complement strand
GCGACGCGTTGGTCTGCCGCCAAGTGCGGCTGGCGATGACGGGCTTGATGCCGTAATGCGCGTTCTGATCGCGGGCCAGGCGGTTATACGTGTTGTCGAATCCGTTCACGATCGACGTATCATCCAACGCCAAGCCAGCCTCCTGGCGACCGGCGACGGAATGACAGACCACGCACGAGCGCTGCAGAATAGGTTGGATGTCGCGATGGTACTCGACGTCGACGACATGCCGAGGGGACTCCGTAACGATGGTGTTACCGCTCGCGTTCTTGGCTAACAGCGGCGTCGGACCGGTGAGATCGTGGACCACATATCCCGGCTTGCCGGCGGCAGTTTGGGCGAACGCGGTGGGCTGCTGATGGTGCGCGTGGCACCCGCCGCAGTCGGTACGGACTTCGCCCGGACGCACTTGATGCCACGTCTGTGCCGCGCTTAAAACCATTCCCTCTTGATCCAGTGTTTGAAAGGTAAACGGCGTATCGGCGGGGATTTTCGCTAGGAAACTCGTATCCGGATTGCCGTCTGGATCTAGCACTCCGGGTTTACGCAGTGGGATCTCGCCCAGGATCCGCAACCGCTCCGCGGCGGCATGATCGTTGAAACCCAGCGTGCGCCCATCGCCAATGCCAGGACCATAGCTGCGATGCGCTACCCCTTCCATCGCCACGATGCGCACGGCGTAAATGTCCGCGTTGCTATACCGTCCGGCGTCCGAGCCTTGATTCATCCAATTGGGATTGGTGTCGTTTTCCGCGGTATTAAAGGCATCGAGACCATTGTATGAATCGTTGACGTCGCCGCCGGGGCTGGTGTTTCGATTGTAGAAGCTCGCCGTCCCAACCAGACCAAACGGCGTACCCGGCGGCAGGGTCGCATGGACGGTGCCATCGTTGGGCAAGTACGGCAAACTTCGCGGCATCGCGCCGTAGATGCTCGAATACGGCACCAACGCGCGCGGTTGCATCTCGTTGTAGTTCGGATCGTTTTTGATCAAGACCAATTCACGATGGTCAGTGATTGCGACACCGCCTTTTAGCAGATAGATGCCGCCATCGACGCGCGGCAACGCGGTCGGTCGATTCAAATTGTTGGCCGGGCCCGGACTCCACACCAACAAGACATCGTTACCGGGTGCGCCGGCGGGATGGGTGACTTTGCCGGCCCAATTGGCGTCGAGTTCAAAACCAGACGCTTGATCTTCGCCGTGCGTAAATCCGGTCAGCGCACTCAAGCCCTGCGGAGAGAATCGATATTGGGTGTAGCGTGGTTGTAGATGCGCGGGATGCCCGGGATTAAAAAAACCAGTTTCCACGTCGCACCAGGGGGTTCGACGGATCTTGCAGAACCGGACTACCGAACCTCGGCAATGCGGGGTTCAGCGATGAATTGAACGCGAGCAAGGTGCCAAAACCGTTATTGTTGAGGTTGTAATACTCGATCACCGCGAGCCGGCTGTCGCTCAACTGCGTTTGGAAATGAAAGGCGGCACCCACTTTGAACGCGCTCAGCAGCGGCTGCCAATAACGTCCATCCGGCCAGATCGACCACAGCGACCAGACGCGTTCGTCGCGCAAGCCCTGCGCTTCGTAGCTCGTGAACATCACCCGACCATCTTGGAGCAACGTTGGATGCAGCGCGCTGCCAATATTTAAATGTCCAATCGGCTCCACGTTGTTGCCAGTATCGTCCATGATGTAGAGGCGCAGATTTGGAAAGGTAAAACTCTTGTTCGGCAGATAGCCGTCGCGGCTCGACACGAACATCAGCTTGCCGCCCGGTAACGGACACGGGCCAAGATTAAAAATGCCGTATCCGAGCGAGTATTTGTTCTGATCTCCCGCGGTATTCAGCGGATTGGATGCCCACTCGGCGGCGCCGCTCGGCGGCGTCCAGTGTTGATCGGTCAGGCGCTGAACACGGCGCGTTTGGAGATTGATCTTGTAGATATCGGCGCCGAGGCGCGGCGCGTTATTGCGCTGGGGATTGAGGCTTTCGGCGCGCACGTCGGGAAAATACGCGAAGAAGATCCAGCGCGCGTCGAGCGATGGGACGGGATCAACCACCGCACCGTTGCCGGCCGCGAACAAGACTTCTTCGTGGCCATCGGGGTAGAGCAACATAAGATCGGCGCCAGGCTCCATTTGCACCGGATTAAAAACTTCAGGCCACTTGGTAAATCCATTCTCGCCGTAGCGCGGCGCGCGCACATAGACGATGGGATAGTCGACATTACTGTTGGCGCAGGCATCGAAGATGACGCCAAGTAAAATTAGCACGCTGAGAAAGAAAGAGCGGTTGCGGTCACGCTTCCTAGCGTCGGAGCGGGCGCGATCCATCGTGACCTCCTGAAGACTACTCGGCATCTAACCGATTGCGCGGAGTCGTCATGACCTCCTCCGAATGGAAGTGACAACGTCTGCTCGCTCGGTCCATCCCTTGCCCGCGGCACTATAGGACTACGTCGCTGGACCACGCAAGCGTCTAAGGAGAGTTTGACGTATGGCCAATGTGGTCACCAGAACGCACGCGTTCGATGGCGCGGATCCTTAGCGCTACGAACATATGTGTATACGCGTGCGGGCCGCCAGCTCACCAACCAGTACCGCGTTCGCGTGAACGTCCGCTCCGCAATACCGCAGGTGCTTAAGCGATCTCGCTTGTTTGTGAACTAGTTCCCTATCTTTCGATTCTTTATATTGCAATTTCTGCGGTTATACTCGGTCGGGACCGAGGCGGACGAAATGGAAATTGCCTTGCAGGGAGGGTGCAATGAAACGGATTCAACCGACTCGCGGCGACGCAAATACGCCGAATAGCTCGCCGCGCGGTACGAACCACCGTCGCCTGCTCGACGCCTTCGCGATAAGCAAGCTTCGCTTAAAACTTCCGGCCGCTTCTTTTTCCCATGTCCAAGTATCGTGAATAAGGTTATCCGCGTACTGCTGGTAATCACTGCGTTTGTCACCAATCCAGTCCTTGCGGCAAACCGGAAACTGGCTTGGGATCCGAATTCCGAACCGACGCTGGCGGGTTATAAAGTGTACTTCGGTACCGAATCGCGCGGTTGTCACGGCGATCCAATCGCCGAGGATTTCATCTATGCCGGTGGCGCGGCGGATCAAGGCGGATCGCCCATCGTCGTATTTCTGGACGAACTTGCCGATCCCACCAATCCAAGCTATGTGCTCGTCAATGTCCCGGACAACGTCGATTCGTTTTCGGTGACC
>JAYUEZ010000525.1:0-8564 GCA_043738965.1 Gammaproteobacteria bacterium | reverse complement strand
CGGCGAGCAGCAGCCCCACGCCAATCACGGCATAGACCAAGCGCCGATGGACTTCGCGGATTTCGTGGCGAATTTCTTGCAGCGCCTGATCGCGGGTTCCGACTTCCAAGCGCCCCTCTTTGATCTGCGTCAACACATCGAACGCCATGCCCGGAATTTGTGGCAGACGATCAAGCCATAGTGGTAGCGTTTTGCGCGCGGCATGCAACACGCTGCGCACGCCAGCGCGATCGCGCATCCAGCGCTCTAGCGACGGTCTCGCGGTGCGCCACAAATCGAGTTCTGGATCGAGCTGGCGCCCGATCCCTTCGACATTGACGATGGTCTTCTGCAGCAACAACAGTTGTGGCAGAACTTCCATGTGAAAGCGTTGCGCGGTTTGAAACAAACGCACGAGCAGTTGCCCGACTGAAATATCTTTCACCGGCCGATCGAAAATCGGTTCGCACACCGTACGGATCGCGAATTCGAAATCATCCACCCGAGTATCGCGCGGGACCCAGCCGGATTCCACGTGCAATTCAGCGACTCGTCGATAGTTGCGATCTAAAAACGCTGAAAAATTCTCGACCAGGTAGCGTTGATCAAACTCGCTCAACGAACCCATGATGCCGAAGTCGACTGGGATAAATACCGCCGGGCCACCGCCCTGCCCCGCGCGCACGAACAGATTGCCGGGATGCACATCGGCATGGAAAAAATGATCGCGAAAAACCTGGGTGAAAAATATCTCGACACCGGTGACCGCCAAGGCGTGCAAATCAACGCCGGCCGCGCGCAGCGCCGCCACATTGCTGATCGGTATCCCATCCACGCGTTCCATTACCAGCACGTTTTGGCGCGTATGCGGCCAAAATACCTCCGGCACGACCATGACTTCAGACTCGGCAAAATTCCGGCGCAACTGCGACGCGTTGGCCGCTTCGCGCAACATGTCGAGTTCATCGAGAATGGTCTTTTGAATTTCGGCGACCACGCGGGTTGGTTTCAATTGACGGCCATGCGACCAATAGCGTTCGGCGGTGCGGGCGAGTGCTACCATCAGACTTATATCGCGATCGATTACCTTACGGATCCCCGGCCGCACCACTTTGACGATCACTTCGCGACCATCAAGCAAGCGTGCTGCATGCACCTGCGCAATCGACGCCGACGCCAGCGGCGTTTCATCGAATTCAGCGAACACCACGGCGAGTGGATGACCGTAGGCGCGTTCGACCAATTGCCTGGCCTGCGCGCCGGGGAACGGTGGCACGTGATCTTGGAGCTTCGCGAATTCTTCGGCGACATCGTCCGGCAGGAGATCGCGACGCGTCGAGAGCACCTGCCCGAATTTCACGAAAATGGGGCCCAGCTCTTCCAACACTTGGCGCATGCGAGTGGCGCGTGGTGCGTAATCGTGCCGCACCCAATTCCAGGGCAGGAGTAAGCGCAAAAACGACACCGGTCTCAACCACGGTGTCGCAAATAGCATCTCGTCGAAGCCGTGCCGGATCAACACGCGTTGAATCGCGAGGATGCGGATAAAACGGGTTACCAGGACCATCATGGGGGCGGTTTGCGCGCGCGTAATTGCGCGACTCTAGCGGCCAAGCGATCGACATCAGCCGCCAACGTCGCGCCGGCACGGACGAAGGACTCGGCTTCGCGGGGACTTGGCGCGATCCGGCGCTCTTGTTGCAGAAACGCAGTTAGATCCTCCTCGAAGGCAACGCGTGCGGTGCTGACCCAGTCGCGTACTCCGCGCACGCCGCGCCCAATCTGATGCGCGGCGACATCGCCGATGCGCATCGCCAGCAGCTCTTCCCAATCGATGTCGAGCTGGTCCAGCAAGCGCTGCAATTGCTGCGCGGTCGAGAGATCGCCTTGGATTTGCAATTTGCCAGCCGGCGCACCGCCCTGGGTTTGGCGGGCGTGAACAAACGCCACGAAGTCAGAGACCGAGCCACTCAGTGTGACGTCGGGTGCACGCGGTGAGGTGGTCGCGAGCACCATGCCATTGTCATCGAGCGCAATGAATAAGCTGGTCTCGATACCCGTCAAATTAAGCGCAAAGACTTTGCCAGCGAGCTCGCGCGCGCGCGCCGCCGCCAACGAGTCGGTGTTTAACAAATGCGTTAACCACCCCGCGATTCGGGTTAACACGCGATCGAGGATCACAGTCGATAGCCGATATGCACGGCGACCACGCCGGCGGTTAAATTATGATACCGACAACGCTCGAAGCCCGCGGCTTCGAGCATGGTCAACAGCGCGTCTTGCGCGGGGTGCATGCGTATCGATTCCGCGAGATAGCGATAGCTCGCGCTATCGTTGGCGACTAAGCCCCCAAGGCGTGGCAACACGTGAAACGAATACGCGTGGTAGAGACGGGCGAGCAAGGGCTGCGTCACCGTCGAGAATTCTAGAATCAACACACGTCCACCCGGTTTCAGCACCCGATATAGTTCGGCCAGCGCGCGATCCTTAGCGGTGACATTGCGTAATCCAAACGCCATGGTCGCCACATCGAAATATCGATCGGGAAACGGTAAACATTCTGCATTCGCCTGCACGTAGCGCACATTGCCGACGATCCCGGCATTCACGAGATGATCGCGACCGACAGTGAGCATCGAGTGGTTGATGTCGGCGAGGACCACTTCGCCGCTGGGCCCCACGCGCGCGGCGAGGACCCGCGCAAGATCGCCCGAGCCGCCCGCCAAATCTAGCGCCCGCTGACCGACGCGTGGCGCCGCCAGGGCCAGTGCATAGCGTTTCCAAACTCGATGCAAGCCGGCCGACATCAAATCGTTCATCAAATCATAACGACCGGCCACCGAATCGAAAACCTGCCGAACCCGCGCGGTTTTCTCGCGCGCACTGACCGTTTCAAAGCCGAAATGCGTGGGGCCTTCCTGCATCGTGAAAGCTTAGGCGCTGGCGATCACGCGTCCGCCGGCGCCTGTCGCGGATGTCCAGCCTCGACTAGCGCCGTCGTGTAGGTCAGCCAATTGGCCGCGAACTGTTTCCCCAGCTGGTAGAGATAGTCCCAGGTGTAAAGGCCGGTATTATGGCCATCATCAAACAGCAGACGCACGGCGTAGTTGCCCACCGGTTCGATGTCGGTGATGTTCACTTTTTCTTTGCCGATCTGGAGCACGCCTTGACCGGGCCCATGACCCCGCACTTCAGCCGACGGCGAATAGACCCGCAGATATTCGCAGGAAAGGCGAAACGTCGCGCCATCGGAAAAGCTAACTTCGAGCACGCGCGTCGCTTGATGTAACACTAAATTGGTCGGTTGATATTGGGCCATGGTGATTACAGGATATAGCGCGCCCAGTCTTCGTCCTTGATGAATTCGCCGAGATGGACGTTCACATAGGCCGCATCGACCCTGATCGATTCGCCGTGACGGCCCGGCGCGGTAAATGACAATGCTTCGAGCAACCGTTCCATCACCGTATGCAGGCGTCGCGCGCCAATATTCTCACTGCGATCATTAACGTGTTGCGCAATTTCGGCAAGCCGCCGCACGCCATCCGCGGCGAACGTCAGCGTCACGCCTTCGGTTGCCAACAATGCCGCATATTGCTCGGTGAGTGACGCGCTCGGTTCGGTCAAAATGCGCACGAAATCATCGACCCCGAGCGACGTAAGTTCGACGCGATTCGGCAATCGGCCCTGGAGTTCGGGGATGAGATCGGAGGGCTTCGCGAGATGAAACGCGCCGGACGCAATGAATAAAATATGATCGGTGCGCACCATGCCGTATTTGGTGCTGACGGTGCTCCCTTCGACCAACGGCAACAGATCGCGTTGCACGCCCTCGCGCGACACGTCGGGACCGCTGACTTCGGAGCGCCGCGCGATTTTGTCGATCTCGTCTAAAAAGACAATGCCGTTTTGCTCCACGGCCTCGACCGCGCTGGTTTTGATGTCGTCCTCATTGACGAGCTTCGCGGCTTCTTCCTCGATCAGCAGCTTCGACGCTTGGGCAATCTTCAAGCGCCGCGGTTTCTTGCGGCTCGCCCCCAGATTCTGAAACATGCTTTGAAGTTGATTAGTCATTTCCTCCATGCCCGGCGGCGCCATAATTTCAACCCCGATAGGACTCTGCGCCACCTCGATTTCGATTTCCTTGTCGTCAAGCTTGCCCTCGCGCAGCATCTTGCGAAAGCGTTGGCGCGTGGTCGATTCATCATCTGGCGTGGTCTCGCCAAACGCGCGCGGTGGTGGCAACAACACATCCAGCACACGCTCTTCCGCCGCTTCTTCGGCTTTGGCCCGCACCGAATCCATGGCCTCGCCGCGCGTCATGCCAACCGCCACTTCAACCAGGTCGCGAATGATGGATTCGACATCACGTCCCACATAGCCGACCTCGGTGAACTTGGTCGCTTCAATTTTTATAAAGGGAGCGCCGGCGAGTTTCGCCAGTCGTCGCGCGATCTCGGTCTTGCCAACGCCAGTCGGACCGATCATCAAAATATTTTTAGGGGTGATTTCGTTGCGAATTTCCGGCGCAACGCGCATCCGTCTCCACCGATTACGTAGCGCGATCGCTACCGCCCGTTTAGCCGCATCTTGACCCACGATATGTTTATCGAGCTGCTCGACGATTTGTTGGGGCGTCAAGGTCATCGAAATATTGGAGAGACCTGGCACGTTAGAACCTCAGCTCCTCAACCACGAAATTGGAGTTTGTATAAACGCAAATATCGCTCGCGATCTGCAGCCCTTTGCGAACGATGGTGGCAGCGTCGAGTTCGGTATTTTCAACCAGGGCGCGCGCCGCGGCTTTCGCGAATGAGCCGCCGGAACCAATGGCCATGACGGCATCTTCGGGTTCGATCACGTCCCCGGTGCCCGAAATAATCAGTGAATTGTCGGCGTCTGCAATCGCCAGTAGTGCTTCGAGCCGACGCAGCATGCGATCGGTACGCCAATCCTTGGCGAGTTCAACCGCCGAGCGGACCAGATTGCCCTGGTGCTTTTCAAGTTTCGCTTCGAAGCGTTCGAACAGGGTAAAGGCATCCGCGGTGCCGCCGGCGAACCCGGCTAGCACGCGATCCTGGTAGAGACGCCGAACCTTGCGCGCATTGCCTTTTAGAATTTGATCGCCCATCGAGACCTGGCCGTCGCCGCCGATGACGACATGGCCGGGACGCCGGACCGAGAGAATCGTAGTGGCGTGGAAATTACTCATTCGAAATATGGTTGGGTACTGGTCACTCGGATTGTACAACACCACTGCGGCCGGTAGGTGATGGCTAAAACTTCCGCCGCGCCCGCGGATGCGCGGCATCGTAAACCTTGGCGAGATGTTGAAAATCAAGATGCGTATAAATTTGAGTACTGCGAATATTGCTGTGTCCGAGCAATTCCTGCACGGCGCGCAAATCACCGGAAGACTCTAGCAAGTGACTCGCGAACGAGTGGCGCAGCATGTGCGGATGCAGGTGTTGCGTGTGGCCTTGCTTCAAAGCCCAAAGCTTTAACCGATATTGAACTTGGCGCACGGTGATGCGGGCGCCGTTTCGACTAACAAAGACCGCGGTTTCTTCCGGCGCCGCGAAGTCGTTTCGAATTTGGTACCAATTGTTGAGCGCGGTGATCGCCAAACGACCAATGGGAACAACGCGCTCCTTGCGGCCCTTACCCAGCACCCGTACTTCGCCCGTACCGAAGACGATCCCCACTAGATCAAGGCCGACCAATTCCGACACCCGTAAGCCACTCGAATACGCCAACTCCCACATCGCCAGATCGCGAACCTCTAGCGCATTCTCCGGCGTGCGCGCCAGCAGATGCGCGGTTTGATCTACATCCAAGACTTTGGGCAGGCGTCGGGGACCTTTGGGCGCATGTACATCATGCGTTGGATTTTGCGATAAAAAACCGCGTTGGCAACGATAATCGAAATACGCGCGGAGCGCCGACAGCGCGCGCGCAATCGAGCGCGGGGCGCGCGCGGCGCGGTGCAGCCCGGCGACGTAGGCGCGTAAGACATGCGTGTCGAGCACAAATCCAGGTGGTCTGGGCAGCGCCGCGTAGTGCTTGTGGAATTGAATCAAGTCGCGGCGATAGGCGGCTCGCGTATGCGGCGATCCAGCGCTGAGACTGGCGATAAACTCGGCGATCGCTGCCGTATCAATCACGTCCGCGGTGACGTTCACGTCGGTCGCGGGTTCGCGATCCACGGCGCCAGGACCAAGACCACCACATCGCGCAGATAGGCAAGAAACTCCGTGCCCATATTGGAATCGAAACGCTTCGCATCATGACTGCTGATCGCGAGCACGCCATCCCACCGCTCGGCCTTCAACGGCATGACAACATGCGAACCACTCGGCGCCGTGTCTGCAAACAGCGCCAGTAGTTGCGCCTGCGTCAGGCGTCCACATAAGGCTTCACGGCCGGCGAGCAAGCTCGCGAAGGGTGCGCGTCGACTCGAATCCGGGCCGACAAATTGCGGCACCGTGTCCGAATCGACAAAGGCCGGCGCACCAAACACCAACACACTGACGCGATCAGCATTGAAATCTTCGCCCAAGCGCTGTTCGAGCAAACCAAATACCGCCTGCGGACCCGCTGCTTCCATGAGGGCCAAAGCCAATTGATGCAAGCGACGAATTAAGGTTTCGTTATCGCGCGCTGATTCTAGAAACTGCTCGAAACGCGCCTTTAACTTATCGTTCTCCTCGCGCAATAGTGTGATCTGCCGTTCCCACAACGACACCGCTTGGCCGGTGGCATGCGGCACTTCGAGGCTTAATAGCAATTCCGGATGATGATTGAAAAACTCTGGGTGCTCGCGCAGATAGCGCGTTACTGATTCCGCGCTTGCCACCGCGGCGCCGTTTGTTTCCGATCCTTCTTCAGTCATAACTCGATTGCCCCCTCGAATACTTCAACCGCCGGTCCAGTCATTGCCAGCCGGCTGTGTTCGTCACCCGACCACTCAATGATCAATTCGCCACCGCCCAATTCCACCACCGTGCGCGCCGCTAACATCCCCCATGCACGACCCACCGCGACCGCCGCGCAGGCGCCGGTGCCGCACGCCGAGGTTTCCCCGACTCCGCGCTCAAAAACGCGCAGACGGATCCGCTCCGCGCTCAAACGCTGCATGAAGCCGACGTTGACGCGTTGGGGAAACAAGGGATGCGCTTGGAGGAATGCGCCGAGTTCGGCAACCGGCGCGCTCGCGACCTCCGTGACTTCGAAAACGGCGTGCGGATTTCCTATCGATACTGCACCGAATGACCATTCACGCTGCTGAAAATTCACTGAATAACGCGGCGCGCGGGCCGCCACCGTCAAGGGGAGCGCGGCGGGCTCGAAGCGTGGGATCCCCATATCGACACGGACCGCGCCGGCGGCATCTAGCGTCAACTCAAAACACGCGCCAGCGATCTCGACCGTCAAGCGATTATCCGCGACCGCACCGCGCGCGGCTAAATAGCGCGCCATGCAGCGCACGCCGTTACCGCAATGTTCGGCACTGGAGCCGTCCGCATTAAAAACGCGATAGCGAATGCTGGCACCGGGTAGCGTCGGCGGTTCAAGGATGAGAATTTGATCGCAACCCACCCCGTACCGGCGATCAGCCAGTCGGGTGAGTTGCTTCGCACTCAACAAATTTGGCGCGTGACGGCAATCGAGCACGACGAAGTCGTTGCCTAGGCCTTGCATCTTGGTAAAGGGGAGCTGCATGCGGATCAGAGCTGCTTTCTGGGCGTCGGTCTCGGGTGCCGCATGGTAGCGGATTTTAGGCCCGCTCCCGTAACCTTTTCCTCCGTGCTTTATTTACCGGCGACTGGACTAACGCGATAGCCACGCGCCGCGAGCTGGGCAAGTAGACCCTTCGCGCCCGGCAAATGCAGCGCGCCGATGGCGATGAAGGCGTCACCTTGAGCCAAATACGGTTGCATGCGTTCGATCATGCGCTGGTTACGGTCGACCACCAGCGCCTTTAACAATCGCTCGTTAATCGCGGAAGTGTATTTATTGGCGGCGCGATAAAGTCCAGCCAGATCGCCCTTGGCGTAGTAGTCGACCAAACCCTGCGTATCGCGTTGGAGCACTTTGTAGTGACACACGCTCTCGGTCAGTAGCGCAGTTTGATCGGCGTGCGACAAGCTTTCGAATACCGCGGTCTGTTCCGCCAGCGTTTCAAGTCCGAATTGGTGTCGAGTGGTTTTGCGCGCGGTGGCGAGCAACACCAGATCAAGCGGCATGCCGTTCTGCCCTGGCGGCAGGCTTAGCGTGGTATAGGCGGCCCACGGTTTTAGCCGATCGGCATCGTCTGAGCTCACGCCATAGGCTGCTAATAATTCCACCGTTCGTGCGTAGAGCTCCGCATCCACCTGCTTTCTTAACGTCGAGGCGTTGCTGAGGCGCATGCGCGCGCCGATTTGCAACATGGCGTCGGCATCGAGCAATACTTCCATGCCAAATTGATGGCTCGCGAGCAACGCCTTGGTCACGGTGGCGTTGGGCTGTCCGGTCATCGCCGCCGATAAATGAATGGTGCCGAAAAGAAAGCTTCGCTGGTCCGCTGGCCCTCGTATCTGCCA
>JAYUEZ010000524.1:0-8617 GCA_043738965.1 Gammaproteobacteria bacterium | reverse complement strand
GATCGCGCGCAAACGCCACGACCGCGCCACCACGCTCGGCATTAAGTTCAAGCGCGCGCAACAAGCCTAGACCACGTTCTTCGCCGAGGTTGAGTTCCGTCGATAACGCGGTCAACCGTTCGGCAAGATACTTTCCGGTGGCCAGCACCTGCGGCAGAAAGGCGGGCTTAAGCATTTCTTGTAACACGGCTATTCCCACCGCGGTCATCAATGGATTGCCGTTGTAGGTCCCCCCCTGATCACCGTGTTCGAACACGCAGACTTCGGCTTTCGCGAGTAGCGCGGCGAGCGGTACGCCACCACCAATCCCCTTGCCCAGGGTCATGATGTCGGGCTCGACGCCGAAATGCTGATAGCCGAACAAGGTTCCGAGGCGGCCCATGCCGGTCTGCACTTCGTCACAAATGAGCAGCAGGCGATGCTTGTCGGCAAGCGCGCGCAACCCGTGCATGAACTCCGACGTGGCGCAATTAACCCCACCCTCGCCCTGCACAGGTTCAACCATGATGGCGACCGTGTTGGCGTTGATGAGCGCGGCGACCGACGCAAGATCATTGAAATTCGCCTTGGGAAAGCCCGGTACTTGCGGCGCAAAGATCGTGTCCCAGCCCGGCTTCCCGGAAGCCGACATCGTGGCCAAGGTTCGACCATGGAAGCTGTTGACGGTGGTGATGATCTCAAATGCGCCATTTTTATGTACGCGGCCCCATTTGCGCGCGAGCTTAATCGCGCCTTCGTTCGCTTCGGCGCCAGTATTGGCGAAGAACACCTGATCAAAACACGAGTTGGCGGTGAGCAGATTCGCGAGAATTAGCGACGGTTCGTTGTAGAACGCCGGGCTCGGCGTAATGAGCTTAGGTGCTTGCGCGGTCAGGGCATCAACAATACAGCGCGGCGAATGGCCCAGCGCATTAACGGCCCAGCCTTGCACAAAATCGAGATATTTCTTCCCGGTGTGGTCCGTAAGCCAACTCCCGTCACCGCTCGTGAAGACAATCTCCGGCCGCGCGGTGATGTTCATCAGCGCGTGCAGGGGGTATTTCTCAAAATTCATCATGGCGATATTCGAAGCGCGAACGCCTAGCCGACTTCGAGGAGTTCAACATCGAAGACCAAGCTCGCGTTAGGTGGGATAACGGCGCCCGCACCGCGCGCGCCATAGCCGAGTTCAGGCGGAATAATTAAGGTTCGTTGCCCGCCAACACGCATCCCAGCGACCCCACGATCCCAACCGGCGATGACATGGCCAGCACCCAACGAGAATCGAAACGGCTGGCCGCGATCCCGTGAGCTATCGAATTTCTGGCCTTTATTCTCGGGCGCCTCCGCCGCGAATAACCAGCCGGTGTAATGCACCACCACGTCCTTGCCGTGTTCCGCGAGCGTGCCCGTGCCAAGTTGATGGTCAATCATTCTTGAGTCTCGATTTGAAATGAAGATTTTTCGACCGGTCGCCGCCCCGCAGCGTTATCGGAGATACCTTAGCGTCTGTCCCTTGGACATATAACCGCCGGTAAGCGCGCCCGTCAACTGCTGTTGCGAGCAACCAAAGCCCTGCGCCTGCATGCGGCGGCTAAATTGATTATGGAAACCCCGACTCGGATCAACAATAACGACTTCCGCGCGCGACGCCGCGTGGCGCGCCACGAAATCCGCCACCAGCGCTGGGTGCTCGCGCTCGTACAGCACGTCACTGCCGATAATGACATCGAACTCACCAAGTGTGCTGTCTTCTGTGCGCCAATCCGCGATGCGATATTTAATTGGACCAAGCTCATTCAGGATCATATTTTCAATCAAAAACGCCTCGGCCAACGGATGCCGATCGGTGGCGACGACATTGGCGCCACGGCGATGCAGGCCCAAGCTCGATAAGCCGATTCCGCAGCCCAGCTCAAGAATGCGCTTGCCTTCGAATTCGAAGCGGCTCATCGCGTCGGCTAACACGCGTCCAGACGGCCAGATCACGCCAAACAACGGCCACGCCGTCGACGAGATACCGACGGCAGCGGCCTCGCCTTTAGGGTCCGAGAACTGCGAAACATTGAGCAACGAGCGAATACGGAAATTCACACGGCCGATGAAAACTGATTCCACTTTGACTGAGTAGCCGCGCATCGTGCTCGTCCTTCCCGTTAGCGGTGAAGCGTGGACGAACTGTCCCACGATGAACCTGGATCATTACCGCACACTAGTCCAAATCCTCGCTTATGGCTAAGGTAGGGGCGAATTCCCCCAACGAGGCGCCCCATGGAAAAAGATCCCTTTGCGAATTTCAAAGCAGCCCAACGTGAAGGTTGGGCATTGTTCGCGCCGCTCGAAGCGGTGACCACGCCGCCAGCGGGTTTGCTGGTCAATTTCGCTGGCATCAAGCCTGGGGCTGCCGTGCTCGATGTCGCGTGCGGCACCGGCGTGGTAGCGGTCTCCGCGGCGCGCCTGGGAGCGCGCGTCAAGGCACTGGATTTAGCGCCGGCGCTGCTCGAACGCGCCCGCTTCAATGCACGCTTAGCCGACGTCGACATTGAATTCACCGAAGGCGATGTTGAAGCGCTGCCGTACGCGGATCACGCGTTCGATTTTGTCGTTAGCCAGTTTGGTCATATGTTTGGTCCGCGACCCGAAGTCACCATCGCCGAGATGCTGCGCGTGTTGAAGCCGGGCGGGACCATCGCGTTCTCGACTTGGCCACCGGAACTCTTCACGGGAGAATTATTCACGCTGGTCAATCGATACCTCGCCCCGCCGCCCGGCGTGCCACCGACCACGTTGTGGGGCGATCCGCAGGTGGTTCGCGAGCGGCTCGGCGCGGCGGTCACTGATCTCGCGTTTGAGCGCGAGCTGATGGCCACATCGGCGTTAAGCCCGCAACACTATCGCAACACCTTCGAAGCCACTGCCGCGCCCATCGTTAAACTGGTGCAGTCCTTGGCGAACGATCAGCCGCGGTTGGCAACATTTCGCGCCGAGTTCGAGACCTTAATCAAACGTTACTTCCGGCATAACATCGTGCGCCAACATTTTTTGATGACGCGCGCGACGAAGCGTTAACCTTCCATCAGATCATCATAAAGGGCATGCGCGCGAGCGGCCTCGGCTGGGCCGTGATATTCCGGAAATAAATCCGCGGCCGGCGCGAAATCTTTCAATACTTCGCGCGCCACCGTGACCTTGTGCACTTCGGTCGGACCGTCGGCGAGCCCGACATGAAAGGAATTCATGACCCAATCGGCGAACGGCATCTCGGTCGAGATCCCAAGCGAGCCGTGGAGATGCAGCGCGCGCGCCGCGATGTCATGTAACACCTGAGGCATCACGGCTTTGACCGCGGCGATATTCTTGCGCACGGCTTTGTAGTCGTGCTTTTTATCGATCAGCCACGCGGTTTCCAATACCAACAGTCGAAATTGCCGAAGTTGCACCCACGAATCCGCGATCTTTTCTTGGACCATTTGTTTGCGCGCCAGAATTTCACCCTGGGTCACGCGCGATACAGCACGCTCACACATCATATCGAGCGCGCGCCGCGCCTGCGCCACGGTGCGCATGGCATGGTGCAGTCGGCCACCACCGAGACGGGTTTGCGCCACCACGAAGGCGTCGCCGCGGGCGCCGAGTAAATTCTCACTCGGAACTCGCACTTGGCGGTAACGCATATAGGCGTGAGTTGCCTCGGGCTCGCCGTAGAAGGTTAGGTTGCGTTTAATTTCTACACCCGGCGTGTCGGCCGGCACGATGAACATCGACATCCGTCGATACGGCGCCGCGTCGGGCTCAGTCACCGCCATGACTATAAAAAAGGCGGCGTAGCGCGCGTTCGACGAGAACCACTTCTCGCCATCGATCACCCAATGCTCGCCGTCTTGCACCGCAGTGGTCTTAAAGACCAGTGGATCGGCGCCGCCCTGCGGTTCGGTCATCGAGAAACAGGACACGATTTCATTGGCCAACAAGGGCTCAAGAAACCGCTTCTTTTGATCGGGTGTGCCGTAATGCGCCAGAATTTCCGCGTTGCCCGTATCGGGCGCCTGTGCGCCAAAGACAATCGGCCCGAAGCGGGCGCGGCCGAAGAGTTCATTCATTAGCGCAAGCTTCACCTGACCGTAACCCTTGCCGCCAAGTTCTGGCCCGAGGTGACACGCCCATAGCCCACGTGCACGAACCTTGGCCTGCAAGGGTCGCACCAGGCGTTTGAATTTTGGATCGTGGATATTCCACTGGCTGCCCAATAGATGATCGAGCGGTTCAACTTCGCGTTTGACGAAGCCATCGATCCAGTCGAGTTGTTGTTGAAAATCGGGATCGGTTTCAAATGACCACATGCGCGTGTCCTTTTACAATGTGCGGGTTCTGATTTTTATTACTGCAGCGCCCGCGAAGTCGGGGGATGATCGCGCTCCGGAGTCAGCATCTCGCCGACATCCACGGCATCGAATTGAAATTGCTGACCGCAAAATTCGCAGCCAACCTCGACCACATTCCGTTCGACGATAATGTCTTCCAACTCGGCGCGTCCCAGTCCCACTAGCATGTGGCGGACTCGCATGCGCGAGCAGGAACAACGAAAGCGCGCCGTCCGCGGTTCGAAACATTGCAGTGGTTCTTCCCAAAACAGTCGCTGCAGCAGCGTGCCCGCGTCGAGCGTCAGTAACTCCTCGCGCGTGACGGTCGCGCAAAGGTGTGCAATCCGATTAAACGCGTCGTTGATTCCAATTTCGTCTTCATTGCTAAAACCGGCGCGCTTCGCCGCTTCGCTGATTGGCATTCGTTGGATCAACAAGCCGGCGGCGACCTCATCGTTCGCCGCCAGCACCAGTCGTGTATCGAGCTGCTCGGATTGCAACATGTAATGCTCGAGCACCTCCGAAAACGCGTTGAGCGGCATGCGTTGATCATCATGTAGCGGCACCACTCCTTGATACGGTTGTGTGCCGTGTTGCCGGTCTTTCGCGTCCAAGGTAATGGCGCAGCGCCCCTTACCGTGCACATTGACCATTTCCTGCAGACGCGCCTTGACGCCAACCTCGCCGACCAGTGTCGCGGTCGCACGGAAGCTTAAGTCTGACTTCACTTCGGCGACCGCGAGCTTGACCGGCCCATCACCATGCAATTGCAGTAACAACACGCCGTCGAATTTAAGACTGGACTGCATCAACACCCCGGCCGCGGCCATTTCACCTACCAACGCACGGACCGGCGGTGCGAATGCACCGACGCTCGCCCGCCGGGCGAGAACCTGGCGCCAGCTATCGGTCAACCGCACCAACGCCCCGCGGACCGGAAGTCCATCGAACAGAAACTTATGAAGGTCTTTAGTGTTCACGCAATCCCCACCTCATGATGAGGTCCGGAGCATAGCTCATGGCGGTATCAATCAAGTAGCGGGGCGCATTTCAGCCGGTTCGCGCACCGCAATAAAACGGCGCTGGGCACTTGGCCTAATTGGCAGCGGTCATCACCGGCCCACACTGCTATGATTGGACGACAATCATTAAGCGGAGCACGCTGCCATGGCTTACGACCTTCTGATCCGAAATGGTACGGTGGTGGATGGCACCGGCGCGCCGCGCTTTCACGCCGATATCGCAGTAAACAATGGGCAAATTGTCGAAATCGGCAAAGTCTCGGGCCACGCTAAGCAGACCATCGACGCCACGGATTTAATTGTCGCCCCCGGCTTTGTCGATCCGCATACGCACTACGACGCACAGATTTGTTGGGACGACATCACCACCCCCTCGTGTTGGCATGGCGTTACCTCCGTCGTGATGGGGAATTGCGGCGTCGGCCTCGCGCCGTGTCGACCCGAAACGCGCGCGATCGCGGCCTGGGATTTAGTCAACGTGGAAGCCATCCCCTTCGATGTCCTGAACCAAGGCGTCACCTGGGATTGGGAAACCTTTCCGGAATACATGGACGCCGCGGCGCGCCGCGGCTCGGGCTTGAACCTCGGCTTTCTGGCGGCGCTCACGCCGTTTCGCCACTACGTGCTCGGCGACGCTTCCATGGAACGCGCGGCGACCGTCGACGAAACCGCGCAGATCACTCGGCTCCTGCGCGAGGCGATGGCCGCCGGCGCGATGGGATTCACGACCACCAATGTCGCGCAACACATCGGCTATCAGGGCCGGCCACTGGCCTGCCGCAACGCCAGTCGCGAGGAACTCATCAGCTATGCCAATGTGCTCCGCGACGCGGGGCGCGGCACTATCGAACTCGCGTTGACGAATGAAGTGTCGGTGGTGGACGACAGCGAATACGAATTGCTCGATATGCTGTTGCGCGAAAGTGGTCGCCCCGTGACGTGGCTGGCGTTGCTCAATCGCGAAGATCAGCCCAGCGCCCCACAGGACACTCTAATCCGCACCGCGCCATTGCTCGCGCGCGGCGCCATCCCGCAAGTGACCTGCCGGCCGCTAATCGTGCAAATCGATCTGCGCAAACCGTTCATATTCGCCAACATGGCGTGTTGGAATCCGGTGTTCAATCGCACACCAGAAGAACAGATAGCGATTTATCGCGGGCAACAATTTCGCGACGCCTTTCGCGATGCGTTGAAGACCCCGATGATCTTTGGAGGCGATTGGGTACGCGCCGTGATCCACGAAGTCGACAAGGCTTCGCTACGCCCACTGCTCGGACGCAATGTCGCCGACATCGCCCGCGAACGCGGCCACGATCCAGTCGATACCTTTCTCGATCTCGCGATCGATGATGGATTGGCGATGCAATTCACCTATGAATTATTCAATTCAGATGAGAGTCGCATTCCGGAGTTAATCACGGATTCGCGGACGATGATCGGGCTGTCCGATGGCGGCGCGCATGTCGACATGTTCTGCGATGCCGGCTATTGCACTTATCTGTTGGGGACTTGGGTGCGCGAGCGCGAAGTGATGAGCTTGGAGCACGCGGTGCGCCGGATCACGTCCGAACCCGCTGCCTTGTTCGGTATTCAGCAGCGCGGACGGCTCGCTCCCGGATTGGCCGCGGATTTCGCGATCTTTGATCTGGCGCGCGTCGGTTCAAAGAAGCGCGGCGAGATGCGCAATGACTTGCCCGGTGGCGGGCGCCGCCTGGTAATGCCGGCGCAAGGCGTCGAATACACCATCGTCAATGGTCAGGTGCTGTTTGATCACGGTCGCGATACCGGTGCACGCGCGGGACAGGTACTGCGCGGCGGTAGCGCTTAACCAGAACAGCCACCGGCGATGGCTTGAAGCGTCAAACCAGGTCGATCAAACAAACGACTCTGCGCATCGAAGACATCGCCGCGCAGAGGCTCATCACCTGCTCTACTCAGGATTGGTTGGATCGTTAAACAGCGCCGGTAGTCGAATGCTGCCGTGACCGACCTGCGGAAAGCCGACCGCCGACGGATTGCCCGGATTCAAGTTGGACGCCGTATCGTCCGGTGGGAACAACACCAGCGAATTGAGAAACTCCAACACCTCATTTCGATCTTCACGCGGGAGCCGCGCGAACGCGTCGCGCGCAGCCTGCGCTTCACCGCCATGCCGCAAAATCACTTCAGTTAAATTGATGCTCCGCCCATCGTGGCCGTAGGGCGCGGTACTGCCAACACCCCATAGCGGTGTCGTCAGGAACGCGGTGCGCAGCGTGCCATCGTAATTTCGTTCGTGAAAATTAGGGCCGAGATCATGCCGTTTAAAGTCCGTGAAGATGTTCTTCGCGACGAACGGCGCACCCTGCGGAACCTTGAGCGGTGGATAAGGTGTATTGTCGTTGACTGGCGTGACGAAACTGGTCGCGGTGGCGAACAGATTATTGAATTGGCCACGCACGGGATCATAAATCGTTTCGACATCCGCCGCGCGCCGATCATGCTGAATCGTTAGATTCGGGATATGACAGGAATCACAGCCGATTTCGTGCAGCGTGCGACGTCCGTCCACGGTGTCACGCGTTTGCCGATAGGCACCCGGTTTAAAGTAATTGAGCAAATAAAATTCGAAGTGATCAATGATGGCGGCTGGAATTTCGTTCGCGACGCCATCGTGATCGCCATCCTCAACGGCGTTCGTGACCCGCGGCTTTTCGAGTTTGTCGGTCGCGCCATCAAGGACCATGCCAGCCGGAGTCACGAAGCGACCGCCATTTGCCGCCGCTAGCAGCTCCGGATCGACGGCTTGCAGTCCCATTTCATTGTTGAGCGCGCCAACCACGAATTCGCGAATCGAAATGGTTTCGCCGTGCGCGAAAAAGGGCCGCACGCGCAAATCGGGATCGACGCCGACGACGTTGCTGGTGTCAACGCTTCCATCCGGTTTAGCGGTGATGAACCCATAGCGAATCCCTTTGCTATTGAGCGGACGCTTGACCAACTCTCCAGACTGGGCGGCACGCGCGACCGCGGCCGCGCGAATCGCCCGGAGGTCGGCGGTAATTTCGTCGGCCAACATTTCTTTAATGCCAAGGCCAAATAAATGCGGTGCATCGCGGCTATCGGGGCGCGTCACCACATCGCCGCCAAAACCCGCCGAACCGCGCGGACGCCCGTGGCAGCCGCCGCAGCTATCGGATAATCCGGCGCCAATGGCGAGATCGGTATTGATATTGCCGGCGCCATCGCCGGTCAGCGGCCCTTGCCCTTGAGCGC
>JAYUEZ010000523.1:0-3275 GCA_043738965.1 Gammaproteobacteria bacterium | reverse complement strand
CGAAGCCGACGATGTTCGCGCCGCCGAAGCGGTTGCGTTGTTCTGCTACCAGGTAAAAAAGTGCATCGGGGCATTTGCTGCCGCGCTCGGTGGGCTGGGCACCCTCGTCTTTGCAGGTGGCATCGGCGAGAACGCACCCGTGATTCGAGCGCGTATCTGCGCCGACCTCGATTTCCTCGGCATCCAATTAGACCCGACCAGAAACCAAAGCAACGAGCCGGTTATTTCCACCGCTGCCGGCCGCGTCTTTGTACGGGTCATGTCTACCGACGAACAGCTAATGATTGCGAAGGCGGTTAGCCGAATCACCTCATGAGCAAGTTCACGTTCTCAACCGATGGCAATATGCCGCAGCAATGCCAACCCTGCCGATTCTCGGCGCCGGGATCACGCCAATTTTACAATGGCTCATGATTCCGCCAATCGTCGTTTTCATGAAACTGCGCAGATGAATAGACGTATGAACAAACCACTGTCTTCGAAACTTCAAAAAGACATGCACGCCTATTGGCGGGCCGCCAACTACCTGTCGGTCGGCCAAATTTATCTGTACGACAATCCGCTGCTCAAAAAACCCTTGAAGCTGGAACATGTGAAGCCGCGCCTGCTCGGCCATTGGGGCACTACGCCAGGTTTGAATTTCATCTACGTGCATCTCAACCGTATCATCAAGCAGTATGACCTCAATATGCTCTTTGTCACCGGGCCAGGACACGGCGGACCGGGTTTGGTCGCAAACACTTATCTGGAAGGAACCTACAGCCAGCTATATCCCAACATCTCGCAAGACGAACGCGGTCTGAAACGGCTGTTCACGCAGTTTTCCTTTCCCGGTGGCATCCCCAGCCATGTGGCGGCGGAAACGCCGGGCTCTATTAACGAAGGCGGTGAGCTCGGCTATTCCCTGATGCACGCGTACGGCGCCGCGTTCGATAATCCGGATTTGCTGGTCGCTTGCGTCGTGGGCGATGGCGAGGCAGAGACCGGAGCGCTGGCCGCCAGTTGGCACTCGAACAAATTTCTTAATCCGGTGCACGACGGCGCGGTTCTGCCT
The DNA here is from genome assembly GCA_043738965.1 of Gammaproteobacteria bacterium. Classification (GTDB taxonomy): domain Bacteria; phylum Pseudomonadota; class Gammaproteobacteria; genus CAIKBL01. The sequence goes on along the minus strand of JAYUEZ010000523.1, from coordinate 2,221 downwards.
ATTCTGCACCTGAACGGTTACAAGATCGCCAGCCCTACGGTCCTTGCAAGAATCAGCCGCGAGGAACTGGAAGCGTTGTTCCGCGGCTACGGCTATAGGCCCTATTTTGTCGAAGGCGACGATCCGGAAAAAGTTCATCCAATCATGGCCGCGACGCTCGACCAGATCGTCGCGGAGATCCGTCAGATTCAAGCCGAGGCACGCAACACAGGTTTCAAGAACCGCCCGATATGGCCGATGATTATTCTGCGCACGCCGAAAGGCTGGACCGGTCCCAAAGAAGTAGATGGCTTGAAGACTGAAGGTTCGTGGCGTTCGCATCAGGTACCCTTGGCGAACCTGGCCGAAAATCCCAAGCATCTGAAGGTGCTGGAAAAGTGGATGAAGAGCTACCGGCCCGGGGAATTGTTCGATGCGGCAGGCAAGCTCATCCCGGAACTCGCTGAACTCGCGCCTACGGGTGATCGTCGCATGGGAGCGAATCCGCATGCCAATGGCGGTATGCTGCTGCGCGATCTTAACCTGCCCGATTTCCGCGATTACGCGGTCAAAGTCCCGAGCCCCGGTTCGGTGACGGCTGAGGCCACCCGCGTTACCGGCGCCTTTTTGCGTGATGTGATGAAGCAGAATATGACGGCACGCAACTTCCGCGTCTTCGGCCCGGATGAAACGGCATCGAATCGTTTGGCGGATTTATTTGAAGTCACAGACCGCGCTTTCATGGGTGAGATTCAGGAGAGCGACACGCAACTCTCGCCTGATGGCCGGGTGATGGAAGTCTTGAGTGAACATCTCTGCCAAGGTTGGCTGGAAGGCTACCTGCTCACCGGTCGCCACGGATTCTTCTCCTGCTATGAAGCCTTTATTCACATCGTCGATTCCATGTTCAATCAACACGCCAAGTGGCTCAAGGTCTCGCGGCAGATTTCCTGGCGGCGGCCCATCGCCTCGTTGACCTACCTGCTGACTTCGCACGTATGGCGACAGGATCACAACGGCTTCAGCCATCAAGACCCCGGCTTCATCGATCACGTGGTGAATAAAAAAGCCGATATCATCCGCGTTTATTTGCCGCCGGATGCCAACACCTTGCTGTCGGTGACCGATCATTGTTTACGCAGCCGGCATTGCGTCAATGTGATTGTTGCCGGTAAGCAGCCAGAATGGCAATGGCTGGACATGGAAGCCGCCATCAAACACTGCAACGCGGGGCTGGGCATTTGGACATGGGCGAGTAACGACGAGGGCAGCGAGCCCGATGTGGTGATGGCCTGCGCCGGCGATGTGCCGACGCTAGAGACGCTGGCGGCGGTGGACATGCTGCGACAGCATCTGCCGGAACTCAAAATCCGCGTCATCAACGTCGTGGACTTGATGGCGCTGCAGCCGCAGAGTGAGCATCCTAACGGTTTCAGCGATAAAGATTTCGATGTATTATTCACCAAGGACAAACCTATTGTCTTCGCCTATCATGGCTATCCCTCACTGATCCATCAATTGACTTATCGGCGCACCAACCACGCTAATCTTCACGTGCGTGGCTATAAGGAAGAAGGCACGACGACCACGCCTTTCGACATGGCGGTGCTGAATGATCTCGACCGCTTCCACTTGGCTAAAGACGTCATTGACCGCGTGCCGAGTTTGGGTTCGCGTGCCGCGTATCTCACGCAGCTTATACGCGACAAGCTGATGGATCACGCCCAATACATCCGACGCCACGGTGAGGACATGCCGGAAATTCGTAACTGGACGTGGGGTAATAAGGAAAAAGGGACGAACGCCTCGTCGCGCAAATGAACGAGGCGCGTCCCCAGGTCTATCTTGTAGGGCATGGTGAGACCGATTGGTCGATCAATGGACAGCGGTGCAAAATTATCTAACGAGTGATAACTGATGGAGGTTCAATGTTTGTATCCTTACAAGAACTGGAAAAAACAGTGACTGAACTAACAGCGCCCGGCAAGGGAATTCTTGCCGCCGACGAGAGTTCGGGCACCATCGAGAAACGCTTCAAGGCGGTAAACGTGGCGAGCACGGAGGAGACCCGGCGCGACTACCGGGAGTTGTTGTTTTCCACACACGGACTGGGCGCTTTCATTAGCGGCGTGATCCTGTTCGAGGAGACCCTCAGGCAGAAAAGCGTGGCAGGCGTGGCGCTGCCGCAGTTGCTGACAGCGCAAGGCATCGTGTCCGGCATCAAGGTGGATAAGGGCGTGGC
>JAYUEZ010000522.1:0-8664 GCA_043738965.1 Gammaproteobacteria bacterium | reverse complement strand
ACTCGCGAACTTGCGCGACGCTGCCGGGCGCGGATTGCAAGGCACTGCTATAAACCGTTTGGATCGAATCGATGACGAGGATCGCGGGCCGCTCGGTTTGCGCGAGGGCGAGAACGCGGTCGATATCGGTTTCGGTTAGCACGCGTAATTTCGTCATTGGCAATTTGAGGCGTTCGGCGCGTAACGCGATCTGGGCCGAGGACTCTTCGCCGCTGACATAGAGCGCGCGGATGGCATCACCAGCGGTGCAATGCGCCAGGCTTTGCAACAACAACGTCGACTTGCCAATTCCCGGATCGCCACCCAATAGAACCACCGAGCCTTCGACCAAGCCGCCACCGAGGACGCGGTCAAGCTCGGCGAGGCCGCTCGCAATGCGTGGTGCTTCGACGGCGGTGACTTCGCCTAAGGTGACAATCTTGGGCGCCTCGGCACTGAATGACGCGGTGCGTAAGGTCGGCGCCGCGGCAGCCGCGAGGGTCTCGACCAAGGTGTTCCAATTACCGCAATCCGCGCATTGCCCGGACCACCGCGGGTGCGTCGCGCCGCAATGCTCGCATTGATAGATACGCTTCGGCGCCTTCATGCGTGGCGCTCGACAATGGGCGCGCGCATGCGCATGCGGCACAGCAGCTCATACGGAATCGTCGCGGCCGCGCGCGCGACTTCTTCGACCGGCAGGCCCTCGCCCCACAGGATGACCGGATCCCCCACACGTGCTTCAGGCACCGCTCGCAGATCGACCGCCATCATGTCCATGGACGCCTCACCGATGACCTGCGTGCGCACGCCGTTGACGAGAATCGGCGCCCCGGTCGCCGCGTGTCGCGGATAACCGTCGGCATAGCCGAACGCGACAATGCCAACCGGCATTGCTTCCGGGCACACAAAGCCCTGGCCATAACCGACTGACTCGCCCGCCGCGACGCGTTTAACCGCGATCAACGCCGAAGCCAAGGTCATCGCCGGGCGCAATCCCAAGCTAGGCCCGATCGAATTCGCAAACGGCGACACGCCGTAAAGCATCAATCCGGGACGCACCCAGTCGCCATGACTCTGCGGCCAACCAAGAATCGCACTCGAGTTCGCACTACACCGCTCGCCGGGAAGGTCCGCGAGCGTGCTCATGAACAATGCCAATTGGTTGGTGACGCTGACATCGCCGATGAAGTGCGCGCTCGCGAAATGAGTCATGAAGCGGAGCGCCCGACCGGGTCGCGTCAGCGTGGCCACGATCTCCGATACTTGCTCGGGCGCGAAGCCGAGACGATGCATGCCCGTATCGATCTTGATCCACAGCGGCGTGGTGTCATTGGCGGCAAACAGCCGCACTTGCTCGTGATTGTGAACCACGGATTCCAGTCGGTGCACGACAATATCCGGGAGTTCGCGCGCCTCGAACGGTCCTTCCAACAACACGATCGGTTGCATGATGCCGCCGTCACGCAAGCGCACCGCCTCCTCGATCGAGGCCACGCCAAAAGCATCGACATCGTTCAATGCATGGGCCATACGTAACACGCCGTGGCCATAGCCATCAGCTTTCACAATCGCCATCACGCGGCGCCCCGCGGTGTGCTGTTTGACCACTCGCAAATTCGACCGCACTGCCTGCGCATCGAAAATCGCGCGCGCCGGTCGCGTCATCCGCGAGCCCCGGAGCCGCCGTAGTTTTCGTGAGCCAGGTTCTCGAACGTGGTGTACTCGCCAAAGAAACGCAATTTGCGGCTGCCGATCGGACCATTCCGCTGTTTGCCGATGATGATTTCCGCCACGCCCTTGTCTGGGCTGTCTTCGTTGTAGACCTCGTCGCGATAAATAAACATGATCAAGTCAGCGTCCTGCTCGATCGCGCCAGACTCGCGTAGATCAGACATAACCGGACGTTTGTCGCCCCGTTGCTCGAGGCTTCGATTAAGTTGTGACAGGGCGATAATTGGCACTTTCAATTCCTTGGCCAGCGCTTTCAGTGAGCGCGAAATCTCGGAAATTTCCGTCGCCCGATTCTCATTGGTGCCCGGCACATGCATGAGTTGCAAATAATCGATCACGACCAGCGCCAAGCCATGCTCGCGCGCCAAGCGGCGGCAGCGCGCACGCAGATCGCCCGGGGTCAGCGCCGGCGTGTCGTCAATAAAAAGTTTGATTTCGGACAAGATACCGACCGCGTGCGTAAGGCGCGGCCAGTCATCGTCGGCGAGCTTACCCGTACGCACCTTGTGCTGATCAATTCGCCCGAGCGACGACAGCATGCGCATCGCGATTTGTTCGCTCGGCATTTCCATGCTGAAGATGGCGACCGGCAATTGCTCCTTGGCCGCCGCATGTTGCGCAATGTTGATGGCGAACGCGGTCTTGCCCATCGACGGCCGGCCGGCCACGATGATCAGATCCGACGGTTGCATTCCGGACGTCATGCCGTCGATTTCGTAGAACCCCGTCGCCACGCCGGTAATCGGATTGTCGCGTTGAAACAGTTGATCGATGCGATCCAACGCACTTACCAACAGCTCCTTGATCGGCCGAAAACCGCTCCGCCCGCGCGAATCGCGCTCGGCGATTTCGAACACGGTGCGCTCGGCCGAATCGATCAGTTCATTCGTGCCGCGACCTTCGGGCCGAAATCCGCTTTCGGCGATTTCGGTGCCCGCGCGAATCAACGCCCGCAACACCGACCGATCGCGCACGATGTCGGCATAGGCGGCGATATTGGCCGCGGTGGGCGTGTTATCGGCGAGTTGCGCCAAGTACGGCAGGCCGCCGGTGCTCTCGAGCAATTCATTGCTGTCAAGCCATTCGGCGAGCGTGACGATGTCGTACGGCTTGCCGTCGTTGGCGAGCGCTTGGATGCCACGAAAGATATTGGTGTGGTCGCGGCGATAAAAATCGGCGTCGGTCAGGCGTTCGCTAACTTGCAACCAAGCTTCGTTATCGAGCATCAAGCCGCCGAGCACCGATTGCTCGGCTTCCATGGAATGTGGCGGGACACGTAGCGACTCGACACTACGATCAGCAGCTGCGCCGCGAAACGGCGGTTCAGCGGCCATGGGCAACGTTAAGCCGTATCACGCCAGAGCAGTTCGACCTATTTCGGCGCGTCGTCCGCTTCGATGATGACGACGATTTGCGCCTCGACGTCGGCATGCAAATGTACGTCAAGCGTATGCCGGCCGAGGGTGCGTAACGGACCAGTGGGAAGTCGCACTTCGCGCTTTTCAACGGTCAGGCCTTTACTCGCCAAGGCATCACAGATTTCGCCCGCGCCGACTGAACCATAGAGCTTGCCTTCGGTGCCGGCCTTGGCCCCGACCGTCACTTCAACATCTTTTAGTTGCGCCGCGCGCGTGGTGGCGAGATCGAAGCCTTGTTGCTGCGCGCTCTCGAGCTCGGCGCGCTGCGCTTCGAACTTAGCGACGTTGTCCGGGCTTGCCGGCACGGCCTTCTTACGTGGAATAAGGTAATTGCGGCCGTATCCCGCACGCACCCGAACCTGGTCGCCGAGTTTGCCTAAATTTTGAACCTTCTCGAGCAGAATGACTTCCATCGTTTACACCTTTTCTCGGTCGCCGCTCGGCACCGACTTGTCACCGTATAGTCGCGAATGAACTTAGAACCTATCTCAAAAACGCTTCTGGCGCGCCCATACGTTGTTGCGCAACCGTCTCCCGTGCTCATTTACTGTGTGTACACTGCGCTCCTCGACGGTCGCGCGCCTAATCTGAACACCCCAGAACCCTTTTTGAGGTCGGTTCTATTTATTTGCCGCCGTCGTGCCGGCCATTAACCAGCACGAGGCCGCGAAAATTAGCCGCCATGTCGGCGATGCCGGTAACCGCCAGCACCGTGATAACAATATGCGGCACAAACCCTAAAATGACGTACAAACCGATCAACCAGTGGCGACTCAACGCGCGCGCCTCACGGCGATGATGAATTACCGCCAAGCCTTGGAAAGCGAACAGCAGCGCGAGCACGATCAGCAAGTCGCTAGCCAAGCTATCGCCGTGTCCCTGCGCTGCCGCCACCAGCCCCGCCACCGCCACCGCGGCGCCCAGCGGCGAGACCCAGCGCGGCATGCGCAACACTTGGAACTCGCTACGAAAGCCACCGGGATGGTACAGACCCGCTTGCCACCAGCGCCCCAACACCACCATGCACACCAAACTAATCAATAACACCGCCACCGATGCTTCATGCATCAAACCGCCCACGGTCTCGAGATCGTGGTCATTTAAAAACTGTCCCCCTTGCGCCTTGATGACGGCACCGAATTGGGCCAGGCGCGCCCGCCAAAAAGCGTCGACATCCGGGTTCGCGAACCGCATCAGCGCCGCATAACCAGCCACGCAAAAGCCAATGTTCGTAAACGCCGCCCCTTCGCTACTGGTCCGGCGTAGGGTTTGACTCGCACCCCACACGGGTAACCACACCGCGAAGATCGCGAGCGCCGCGGCGCCCAGGCGACCGTTCACGAATAGCATGGCGCCTGCCGTCATCGCGCCTGCGATCACCGCAACCCGCAAGCCTTCGAGCGCCCCTTGGCGCAAGGTCACGAGGCTTAGTAAGCCACCACTCACGAACAGCGCTGGCGTAAATACCAGCGCCAACAACGCGCACGCCGCGACGATGAGTGACGCGGCGAGCGGCCCGCGCATCGCGGCGAGCGCTAGTCCACGCATCGCTCAAAGACTCGCGCGTTGGGCGTCTTTATTAGTGCGAATCGCTGTACGGGATCAGCGCCAAAAACCGGGCACGCTTAATGGCGGTGGCCAATTGCCGTTGATAGCGCGCCTTGGTGCCTGAAATCCGGCTCGGCACAATCTTACCGTTCTCGGCGACGTTGGCTTTTAATGTATTGAGATCTTTGTAGTCGATCTCCACGACATTTTCAGCCGTGAATTTGCAAAAGCGACGGCGCCGAAAATGGCGTGCGCCGCCGGTACGTGGTTTGGGTTTAGCGTGTTTCATACGATCTACTCCACTGCCACAGATTCAGTTTCGGGTTCGGGTTCGGCCGCATCAGCGGTGGTTTCATCGCCGCTCGCTTGGGCGATGTGACGGCTGCGGCGCTCACTTTCGCGTTCATCGTGTTCGTCCTTGGCCTTCGCCATTAGCGACGGCTCCACAATCGCCGCCTCGCGCTTGATCGTCAGATGCCGCAACACCGCGTCGTTGAAACGAAACGCGCTGGTCAATTCGTTCAGGGTGGCTTGATCGCATTCGACGTTCATCATCACATAGTGCGCTTTGTGCACTTTGGCGATCGGGAACGCGAGTTGACGGCGGCCCCAATCTTCCAAGCGATGGATCCGGCCGTGAGTGGCTTCGATCATGGAACGGTAACGGTCAATCATGGCATTGACCTGTTCGCTCTGGTCAGGATGGACCAGAAACACTATTTCGTAGTGTCGCAAGAGTGGCTCCTCGCGGTTAGAAGCTTCCCGTACTGGCGGTGAAGCTAAGGAGTGATGATTAGCCTTGGGCGCTACCGACGCAGGACCGAAGGGACGCGCATTTTAGGCGGCGAGCGGCGGTGATGTAAAGGCAAAATGGCGAGATCAGGCCTTAATTCACGGGTTATCTCGTGTCCGATCCGCGTTGCCGCACCGTTTCATATAAGCACACGGCCGCGGCAGTCGCGAGATTCAAGCTCGCGACCTGCCCGCGCATCGGAATACTCGCCAAAAAATCACAGGAATCGCGCGTTAAGCGGCGTAATCCACGCCCTTCGCCGCCAATCACCCACGCGATCGGGCCTTTCAAATCGAGCGCATAAATAGTCCCTGGAACGCCGTGGACGGCCCCAACTAGCCAGATCCCCGCGGCTTTCAAATCCTGGAGCGCACTAGCCAGATTGGTCACTCCGATCAACGGCACCGAATCGAGCGCCCCGCTCGCGACCTTGGCCACCGCCGACGTGACGCTTGCGCTGCGATCCTTGGTCACGACGATGGCGTCCACGCCGGCCGCATCGGCCACCCGCAGACAGGCGCCTAGATTATGCGGGTCTTGCACCTGATCGATGACCATTAACAGTGCCGGGTTTGTCCGACTTGCCAGCTGTCCTAGGTAATCCTTCAAGTTCAGTTGGCTGGGCGGGCGACGGCGCACCACCACTCCCTGATGTGTAGCGCCGGCCGTGAATCGATCGAGCACGTCGGCGGTGACTCGCTGCGGATTCACGCCAGACCTTTGCGCCAACTCCGCCAGCGCTTCTAACTCGCGCGAATCCGCGCCGTGACGGATCCATAGTTCAAGCACATCGGTGGCCGCCCGCGTCAGGGTTGCGTGCACGGCGTGCAGCCCGTACACGAGCAAGGTTTTATCGTGATTCATCGCCCCCGCCGGCCGCGCGGTGCCGCTTTCGGCACCGGGAGGGTGAAATCGATTCGGCGCTCATCCAAACTCACGCGAGCGACGACGATTTCTATCGCTTGTCCGAGCCGATATTCCTTACCGGAACTGCGCCCCACCAAGCGATGGCGGACCGAATCAAATTGATAATAGTCATCCGGCAATGCGGTGACGTGGATCAGCCCTTCGACGAACGATTCATCGAGCTGGACAAATAACCCAAAGGCCGTGGTCGCACTAATGATGCCGCGAAACGATTCGCCTACCTTCTCGAGCATGTATTCGCACTTTAGCCAGGCGACCGCATCCCGGGTAGCGTCGTCCGCGCGCCGCTCGGCCATCGAGCAATGCTCACCGAGTTCAGCGAGCGCCGCGGTGTCGAGTTGTACTTTGCGAAGCTGTGCCTTGAGCGCGCGATGGATCTGGAGATCGGGGTAACGGCGGATAGGCGAGGTGAAATGTACGTAGGCGTCCAGCGCAAGGCCAAAATGTCCGATATTCTCGGCGCTGTAGACCGCGAGCTTCATGCTGCGCAGTAACACGGTTTCAACCAGATGCCGATCCGGGCGCGGCGCGGCTTGCTGTAGCACGCGCGCGAAATCAACCGCGTGGGGTGTAGCGCCGCCGCCCAAGGCCACGCCGATTCCGCTCAAGAATTGCCGCAGTGTTTCGATTTTCTCCGCGTCCGGCTGCGCATGCACGCGAAACAGCGCACCGCAGTCGTGCCGGAGGAGGTATTCGGCGGCCGCGACATTGGCCGCGATCATGAATTCCTCGATCAAACGATGCGCGTCGTTGCGATGCCGGCTTTCGATGCGTTCGATTTTGCGTGCGCCATCGAAAATAAATTTCGGCTCCACCGTATCAATATCGAGTGCGCCGCGCGCTTCGCGTTCGACGCGCAATAGCGCATAGAGCTCGTACGCAGTCGCTATATGCTGTTCGATTGAATCCTTGGCCCAGTCTGAACTCGGCGTCGTGAGCCATCCCGCCACATCTTCATAAATCAGCCGCGCGCGCGACTTAATGACCGCGTTATAGAAACGAGTCCGTAACTGCTTACCCGTGAAGTCGTAGCGCAGCTCGCACACCATCGCGAGCCGCTCGACCTCTGGGTTCAGCGAACAGATGCCGTTCGATAAGGTTCCAGGCAACATCGGAATGACTTGCGCTGGAAAATAGACCGATGTGCCGCGCTCGCGCGCCGCGCGATCAAGCAAGGACTCCGGTCGTACGTAATGGGCGACATCGGCGATCGCGACATACAACACGAACCCATTGCGCCCCTTGCGACAATAAATCGCATCGTCGAAATCGCGCGCATCGCTGCCATCAATCGTCACAAAGGGAAGATCGCGCAGATCTTCGCGCCCGCTGCAGTCCTCAGCGCGCACCGCGGCCGGCACTGCTTTAAGTTCGCGCGCGAGACCGTCTGGCCACGCGGTGGGAATGCCATGACTGCGCACCGCGATATCGATTTCCATGCCTGGCGCTAAATGATCGCCGAGCACTTCACTGACATGACCGAGCGGTTGATAGCGCGCATCCGGCTGCTGCTCGATGCGCGCGACGACGATTTGCCCGGGGCGCGCTCCGGATGCTTTTTCGGCTGGAATTAGCACATTTTGATTGAGGTGCCGATTATCGGGCGTGACGAAACCAACGCCGCCTTCTTCGAAGTAGCGCCCGACAATCTCGTGATTGGCGCGCGCCAGAATTTCCACCACGGTGCCAAAGGGGCGATCACGATCGTCTTGGCCCGCGACGCGGACTAATACGCGATCGCCATGCAACACGCGTCGCGCTTCGCGGGGCGCCAGATAAATGTCGGGCTCCCCCGAGTCAGGGCGCACGAACGCGAAGCCATCAGGGTGGCCGAGTACCCTACCCGGCAGCAGCTCCATTTGACGCGCAATCCCGTAGCGGCGATCGCGGGTCTCGATCAATTGACCATCGCGCACCATCGCGCGTAACCGGCGTTGAATGGCATGCACCTCCGGCTTCGCGTCGATGGCGAGATGCTTCGCCAGCATTTTGAGATTGCATGGCGCGCCAATCTTATCGAGTGCGGCGAGCAACGCATCGCGGCTCGGGATCTCGAGTCCCGACGCGTGCGACACCGTGGTCGTCGCATCATGATCAAGCAATTTTCGACTCATTGACTCACCTAGGTCCGTTCTGTAGATTTCGCCACGCTTTGCCGTGGTGGCGGAATTGGTAGACGCGCTGGTTTCAGGTACCAGTGGAGAAATCCGTGGAGGTTCGAGTCCTCTCCTCGGCACCAAGCGTAGATTTGTCGATACGCTCTCA